>DATGEL010000092.1 GCA_035310145.1 Dehalococcoidia bacterium | reverse complement strand
GCCTACGCGAGCGGCGGCTCCAGCGGCGGCACGGGTGTCGCGATCGCGGCCAATTTCGGCGCCGTCGGCATCGGCACGGACACCGGCGGCAGCGTGCGTGCGCCGGCGTCGATCAACAATCTCGCCGGCATCCGCCCGACGGTCGGGCTGGTGAGCCGCACCGGCATGGCGCCGCTCGACAGTCAGCGCGACACGCCAGGCCCGATGGGGCGCACGGTCGAGGACGTGGCGCGGCTGCTCGACGTGCTCGCCGGCGTCGATCCGGCCGACCCGCGCACCGCCGCGGCGGCGGGGGAGATCCCGCCAAGTTACGCCGCCTTCCTCGACAGGGACGGGCTGCAGGGCGGCCGCATCGGCGTCTTCCAGCAGACCCTCACGAGTCCGGCCGGCGCCGATCCCCGCGTCCTCGACCTGTTCAGGCGAGCGACCGCGGATCTGCGCGCCGCGGGCGCGGAGATCGTCGAGGACTTCACCGTGCCCGGCTTCGAGCAGTTTCCGATCCCGCCGCAGACCGTCGCGCGCTCGAAGGCAGACTGGGAAGCGTTCTTCGCCTACGAGGGGCAGACGTTTCCCGTCAAGACCGTCGCCGAGTTGCGCGACGCGCCGGGCGGTACGCGCGTGCACCCGTTGCACCAGCCGCGGGTCGCCGAAATCGCCGCAGTGACGCTGCCGCCGGAGGAAGACCCGCAGACCGTGCAGGGCCGCAAAGACGAGCAGATGTACCGCGAGGCGTTCGGCGCCGCCATGGACGCCGCCGGCGTCGATGCGCTCGTCTTCCCCGTTTGGACCTATCCGCCGGCGCTCAACGGCGACCGCGGCCAGACGCCGCGCGGCCCGCTGACGAACATCGGCAGCGCCACCCAGTGGCCGGTCGTTGTCGTGCCGATGGGCTTCGTCGGCGAGGAGCTGCCGATCGGCATGCAGATCTTCGGCCGGCCCTGGAGCGAAGGCCGGCTGATCAGCTTTGCCTACGCCTACGAGCAGCGCACCCACCATCGCCGGCCGCCGCGCAGCGCTCCGCCCCTCACCGGCGCGCTCAGCGCCGCTGAGTGATGCCGCTGCCGCCGTCGAGCGTGTAACACATGCCGGTCACCCATTCGGCCTCGTCGCTGGCGAGGTGCACGGCGATCTGCGCCACGTCTTCCGGCGTGCCGATGCGCCCCAGCGGCGTGGAGCGGCGGTAGCGCTCGCGCAGCTCGTCTGCTGAACGGCCCTGGGCACTGCCGCGTTGCTCGATGATGCTCTGCAGCATGGGCGTGTCGATCGCGCCGGGGCAGATCGCGTTGACGCGGATGCGCTGCGCCGCGTGGTCGAGCGCCATGCACTTGGTCATGCCGACTACGGCGTGCTTGCTGGCGTGGTAGAGCACGCCGCCCGCGGCGCCGGCGAGCCCGGCCAGCGAGGCGAGGTTGACGATGCTGCCGCCGCCCGCCGCGGCGATGCGCGGCAGCGCGTGCTTGCTGCACAAAAAGACGCCGGTCACGTTCACCGCCATCAGCTGCTCCCAGTCGGCGGGGCTCAGCGTCTCGACCGTGCCGGACTTCCAGATGCCGGCGTTATTGACGAGAATGTCCAGCCGGCCGAAGGCATCGGCGGCGCTCTGCATCAGGCGGGCACAGTCGGCGTCGCGGGTTACGTCTGCCGGCTGGGCGCGGGCGGCGTCGCCCAGGTCCGCCACGCTGGCCTTCGCCGCGGCTTCGTTGAGGTCCGCGGCCAGCACGCGGGCGCCTTCGGCCACAAAGGCCCGCGCGATCGCCCGGCCGTTGCCGGAGCCGGCGCCCGTGACCACCGCGACTTTGCCGGCGAGCCGGTTCATGCTGCCCCTCCTGTGCGCACGCGTTTCGCCGGGCAGCGTAGCACAGTGGGTTGTGCCGCAGGTGCGCGGCGGTCCGCGAGTGCGGATAATTGGGCGGCGCCAACTCGGCGCGGGAGCAGCGCAATCATGGCCGAAGAGCGGTTCACCGTCGTGCACACGCGGGCCGGCCCGGGCGAAGATCTCTCCGTCGAGGAGGCGATGCTGGGCGCGATCGGCGCCCGCGTGGTGCGCGCCGGGCGGCTGGCGGACGAAGATGCCCTGATCGCGGCGGTGAAGGACGCCGACGCGCTGATCGTGGTGGGCGAGTACATCACCGAGCGCGTGGCGGCAGCGATGCCGCGCTGCCAGGTCGTCGTGCGCACGGGGGTCGGCTACGACACGCTCGACCTTCCCGGCATGACGAAGCACGGCGTGCTGGCCGTTAACCTGCCGGAGATCTGGACGGACGAGGTCGCCAACCAGGCGTTGGCGCTGCTGCTCGCCGCGAACCGCCGCGTGCTGGAGCTCGATAAGAGCGTGCGCGCCGGCGGCTGGCGCGGCTTTTCGCAGGCGCACATCGGGCCAATCACGGGCGAGACGGCGGGCATCGTTGGCTGCGGGCGGATCGGCACGGCCTTCGCGCGGCGCTGCCTGGCGCTGGGCATGCGCGTGCTCGCCTACGATCCGTACCTCGACGCGCCGCCGGCAGGTGCGCTCGAAGTGCAGCTCGTGGACGAGCTGGACACGCTGCTCTCAGAGAGCGACTACATCTCGATCCACTGCCTGCTCAACGACGAGACGCGCCACCTGATCGGCGAGGCGCAGCTCAAGCGGATGCGGCCGCGGGCGGTGCTGATCAACACCGCGCGCGGGGCCGTGGTGGACGAGGCGGCGCTGATCCGTGCCCTGCAGGAGGGCTGGATCGGCGGCGCCGGCATCGACGCCTATGAAACCGAGCCGCCGAAGGCGGACAGCCCGCTGCTGACGATGGGCAACGTCGTGCTCAGCCCGCACAACGGCTTCTACTCGGACGCCTCGATCGCGCGCATGCACCGCCGCGTCTCCGAGGAGATCATCGCCACCTTGCAGGGCGGCTGGCCCGACAACCCGCTGAACCCGGAACTCAAGGACCACCCCAAGCACGCGCACCGGCCGAAGCCGTAGCGTCCTACGGCCTCGCCACGTTGAAGCCCGCCTGACCGACGGTGACCACGTCGCCCAGGCGACGGCGCAGCGCGGCCACGACGGGGCGCTCATAGCCCTCCGCCAGCCAGGCCGGCGCCCAGCCGCGCTCGTGCAGCAGCGCATAGGCGGCGGGGCGCGTCTTCGCGCCGGCGCCGCCGTCGTCGCGGAAGGTCGAGACGACCACGCTATCCACGGCGCCGTCGAGCAGCGCGGCCAGGCCGTCGGGATCGCAGGGCAGCAGTGGCGCCACACTGGCGATCGTGGGGATGCCAGCCTCGCGAACCGCGCGGACCGCGGCCACGCGCGCGGCGATCGGGGCGCAGGCCGGCTCCAGCGCCCGGCGCACCTCTTCGCGGTCGGTGGTGATGCTCATGCCCACCAGCACGCTGCTTCCCAGCCGCCGCAAGAGGTCGATGTCGCGCGTCACCAGCGGCGAGCGTGTTTGCAGGAAGAGCAGCGCCGGCGGATTGGCCGCCAGCACTTCGAGACAGGCGCGGGTGATGCCGGCGTGCTTCTCCTGCGGTTGATAGGGGTCGGTCACGGAAGACATGAAGATGCGGGCGCCGGCGAGCTTGCCCCGCGCCGCCGCCTTCGCCAGCAGCGCCGCGGCGTTCGTCTTCGCCTGCAGCCAGCGGCCCCACCGCTCGCGCTCGGCCGTGTCGTAGACCCAGCTCGCCGCGTAGCAGTAGCCGCAGCCGAAGGCGCAGCCGCGGTAGGGGTTCAGCGAGTAGTCGAAGCTGTCGAGGAAGCCGCCCGTCTTCGTCAGGATCGAGCGGGCCTGCACCTCGGCGACGGCTGGCATGGGTTGCGACTCCGCAGCCTCAGAGGGCGGCGGACACGCGCCCGCCGCCCCAGCCGGCCACTTTGCTTAGTCTACGACCGTGAAGAGCTGCCGTTCGCCGCTCTCCACCGCGCCGGACCAAGCGGCGAACCACTGCTGAAAGGCATCCGAGCCGTACATCGCTTCCTCGCGCCCGCGCAGGGACACGAACGTTGCCAGGTCCTCATACGTCTGCTCAACCACCACGGTGAACATCGCGCCGCTGGAATCGACGAGAATGCGCGCCGGCGCCAGGCCGTTCTGTGGCGCCAGCTCGGCATTGAAGTGTTTGAACGCCGCCACCACGGTGTCGCCCTGCCCGAACTTCGCCCGGAACGTCAATCGCTCGACGATCATGGCCACCCTCCGTCTCTTCGATGCCGTCTCGGTCTCTCCGCCCGCTGCCGCGGGCCGTCGCGGGGAGTGGGGTTCCCCATCGTAAGCCGGCCGTTACGGTTTGGCAACGTAGAGGCTGTTGAACGGGTTCTCCAGCGGCACGCGTTCCACGCTCCCGAAACCAGCCTCTTTGCACAGCGCCTGCAGCGTCGGCTCCGGCAGACCAGTCGTGCCGAGCCCCTCGCCGCCGCCCGCCAGTGAGCTGGTCATGCAGTAGAGGACCGAGAAGCCGTAGAAGAGGGCGCCCAACGGCCCGGCGTTCTCCTCCAGCCGCTCCGAGCAGTTGATCTCCAGGCAGAGGTAGAGGCCGTTCGGCTTGAGCGCGTGGCGAATTGACCGCAGCAGACCGCGCGGGTCGACCGCATCGTGGACCACGTCGAAGGTGGTGATCAGATCGTACTGCTCGGGAAGACCATGAGCCGCGTCGAGCTGGACGAAGGTCACCCGGTCGGCCACGCCGGCGGCGGTCGCGTTCGCCGTCGCCCGGGCGATCGTCGGCCCGTGCATGTCGTAGCCCGTATAGCGCGCCGACGGATACGCCTGTGCCAGCGCGGTGAGTGCCTTGCCGCGGCCGCAACCCACGTCGGCCACGCGACAGCCACGCTCGAGCTTCGCTTGAGCCGCGGGCACCGTCGGCAGCCAGACGGGCAGCAGCAGATTTTCGAACCAGCCGGCGGTAAAGCGCTCGATGCCCTCATAAAAGTCGTCACCGTACGCGCTCTGAGGCACGCCGCCCCCGCGGCGGAACGCCTCGATCACGTGCGGGACCACGGGCAGGGCGCCGAGGATCTCCTGGTGCACGCCGCCGAAGAAGACCGGCCCCGTCTCCTGCGCCAGCACCGGCGCGTGCTCGGGCGGTAGGGTGAAGCGGCCGCTCGTTGGGTCGTACTCCAGGTAACCAGCGCTGGCCATGCCGCCGAGCCACTCGCGGGCGTAGCGCTCGTTCGTACCCGTGCGTGAGGCCAGCTCGGCGCTCGTCGCGGGGCCGTGCGCGGCCAGATTTTTGAAGAGGCCAAGCCGATCGCCGATGGCGGCTAGCACGGTTGTCATCAGGCCGCTCGTATCACCCAGCGCCTTCCCCACAAATGCTTCCAGCTTAACCTGATCGATCGCCGCTTCGGTAGTCACCTCGCCGCTCCTTCACGCCGGAGGCGGAATTCCGCGCCGCCCGGCAAGCAGCAGCGTAGGGCAGCGCCGCTCCCACGCCATGCGTACTGGTACGTGTAACTGGAGCGGTCGAGTACGCGATTCTGCACGAGTCGGACGGGTAGCGGCGCTGCCTAGGCCTCCACCAAACCGTGGCGCAAGGCGTAGGCGGTCGCCGTGGCGCGGGCGGCGCGGCCAGCGGCGCCGATCTTGGCGTAAATGTTGGCGATGTGCCCCTCGACGGTGCGCTCGCTCAGTACGAGCGTCTGCGCGATCGCGCGGTTGTCGTGCCCGCCGGCGAGGAGACGCAGCACCTCGGCCTCGCGCGGGCTGAGCCCGTCCGGTAGCAGCGATCGAGCCAGCGGTTCGGCCGTGCGCGGCGCCTCGGGCAGCAGCGCCAGGGCGCCGCGCAGGAACGTCGCGCGCAGCTCCGCGGACAGCGGCGCCGCCAGCTCGTCGATCAGCCTTCGCGCGGTACTGAAGGCCGTGCGGGCCGCGGCGCGGTGGCCAGCAGCCCAGTGCACGCGGCCGGCGGCGGCCAGAATGCGCCAGAGCAGTGGCCGCAAACCCAGCGTCGCGGCGGTCGCCTCGGCCTCCGCCAGCGCGGCGGCTGCTTCAGGCAAGCGGTTGAGCGCCGCCAGCACCTCGCCACGCAGCAGGCAGAGCCGCGGGATCGGGGTCTCCTGGGCGTGGGGCGCCGACGCGATCAGCCGCTCGACCGTGTGCAGCGCCCGCTCCGGCTCACCGCGGGCCAGCGCCAGCGCGGCGCGACCGAGCCGGACGGGCCGTCCACCGACCGTCTCCACGAGCTGATCGGCGCCCAGCGCTGCGTCCAGCACGGCCTCGGCTCGTGCCAGCTCGCCCGCCGCAACGCAGGCCAGGCCAAGCTGCCCCGCGGAGATACGCAGCCAGATCAGCGAGCCGATCTCGTTCGCAAGCGTCACGGCCTGTTCGAGCTGCCACAGCGCGGCCGGCAGATCCAGCAGGTCGAGGCTCAGCGCGCCGAGCACGTAGTGTGCGCCGGTGCGCCACTGCCCGTGCCCCATCTCCTCCGCGATTGTGAGTGCCTCCCGCGCGAGCGACAGCGCCGTCGCGTATTGACCCCGTACGCCGAGCGATTGGGCGAGCATGAACAGCGCGAACGGTTCGTCGCTGCGCAGGCCATTGGCCCGTGCGATGGCGAGCGCCTCGCGCGCCGGGCGGGTGTACTCGGCGTCCGGAAAGGCGGCGGGCACCATCGTTGCCGTTTCGTACGTGTGATCGCAGGCTTGCCGCATCGTCAGGCAGGTGACCAGGGCCGTGCGGTCGTCCTCCGCGCGGAACAGTGCCGCGGCCTCGTCGAGGCAGGTGGCCGCATGGGGCAAATCGGCGTTGCCGGTCTGCGTCAGACCGATCAGATCGAGCGTCTCGGCGATGCCACGCCGATCGTCCAGCCCGGTGAAGATCGCCAGCGCCTCCTCGTGGTAGGGCAGCCCCAGCCACGGCTCATCGAGGTTCACGTGCCAGTTGCCCAGGCGGTTGAGGCTGTGCCCCAGCGTCGCCGGGTCGTCCAGCTCGCGGGCGAGTGCCAGGGCGCGACGGAAAAACTCGCCCGTGCGGCCGTAGTTGCGCGAGGACCAGAGGAAGCCGAGGTCGATCAGCGCCTGCCATTCGGCCCGACGGTCGGCCCCGCGCACCGCCACATCGAGCGCCGCCTCGAGATCGGTGAGGGCGAGGTCGAACTCGCCCAACGTCTCGTGTGCCCGGCCGCGGGCGCGGTAGAGCGCAGCCGCCGGTGTGCTGCCGAGCCGGCGGGCCGCCTCGATCGCGCGGGAAAACTGCTCGACGGCGGCGCGCGGGGCGTGCAGCGCCTGTGCCCGCTCGCCGGCACGGCGGCCGTACTCCAGCGCCTCCGCCCAGCGCTCGGCCAGCGTGCAGTGGTAGGCCAGGTCCGCCAGACGTTCTTCCCCGGCGGCCGGCGCGTGCTGCAAGAGTGCCGCGGCGACGCGGCCGTGCAGGGCGCGACGCTCGCGCACCAGCAGCTCCGCGGCCACAGCCTGCTGTGTCAGCGCGTGGCGAAAGGCGAAACGGTCGCCCGACTCCTCGACGATCAGATGCGCGGCGATCAGCTCGCGCAGCGCCTGCAGCAACTCGCGCTCGCCGCTGCCAGTCAGCTCCTGCAGCAGGGCGAAGTCGACGCGCCGGCCGGCCACCGCGGCAAGCAGCAGCACCTCGCGCGCCGGCCCGCTCAGATCGCCTACACGACGACGCACCATGGCCTGGATCGATCGTGGTACTGCCGGCTGCTCCGCGGCGCCGATCGTCGGCCATCCCGAACGCGCCTCATGCACGGTCTCTTCGCGCACAAGCGCCTCGCGCAGGATCTCTTCGATGAAGAACGGGTTCCCTTCGCTCAGGTCGTAGATCTGATCGAGTATGGCAGCGCGTGGCGGGCCAGCATCGCCCCGCACGGCGCGGACCATCGCCGCGGTCTCGGCCGGCGTGAGCGGCGCCAGCCCTAACTCGTCGGCCAGGCGCAGCCGCTTCACGTCCGCGAGCAGCGCCGCGAGTGCGGGCGGCGCCTCGTGGGTGCGGCAGGTGAGGAGTAGCAGGATCGGCTGTGCCTCGATCCGGCGGATCAGCGTTGGCAGGAACTCCAGGCTCGTCTCGTCGCTCCAGTGCAGATCCTCCAGCGCGACGAGTAATGGCTGCCGGGCTGCTTGCCGGGTGAAGAACTCGACCAGCGCCTGGAAGAGGCGTCGCCTCTCTTGCTCGGCGCCGAGCAACGGAAGCGGCGCCACGCCGGGCAGCCGTGCCGTCAGCTCGGGCATAAGCGCAACCAGTTCCGGCGCGGTGGGGCCCAATAGTTGAGCCAGATCATCCGGCCCGAGGCCGGTGCAGACGCCGCGCAGCAGGTCGAGCAGCGGCGCATATGGCAATGAGCGATCGTGGGTGAAGCAGTTGCCCGTCAGCGTGTGGAAGCCATGTGCGACGGCCTCGTCCGCGGCCTCGGTAACGAGGCGCGACTTGCCGATGCCCGCCTCGCCGCTGAGTAACAGACCGCCACCCGTGCCGTTGCAGGCCGCGGCCAGCCGGGCGCGCAGCACCGACAGTTCGCGGATGCGCCCAACGAGCGGTGTGAAGCCGTCCAGTCGCGGCATCGGCTCTTCCAAGGAGGTAGACGATCACGGCCCGACGCCGCAGAGTATACGCTGCTCAGCCACCGGGTCGTGTGGCGGCCATGGTGAGCCTCCGGCATCGGCGCGGAGGGCGGCAGACGCGGGCGGCGGGCCCATGCCCGCCGCCCGCGTGCGCTGCGATCAGTCTACAACCGGGAGCACCTGCCGCTCGCCGGCGCTTGCCGGCGGGGTCCGGTTCAGGCGTGGGCGCGCTCCTCCCGCTGGAGCAGCCATTCGCCGGCGGTGGCGAAGGCGTTGGGCGCGATCAGCGCGTGGTGGGTGAGCGTGTTGATATCGCGGAAGCAGCGCGAGAGGCGGCTGGACTCGAAGATCGAGGTGCCGCCGGCCGCATGGTACACGGCGTTCACGACCTCGATCGCGCTCTCGGCGGCGTGGGCCGCGGCCAGCCGGCAGTGCAGGACCATGGGCGGTGTGTCCTCCGATGCCGACACAATCTCACGCGCCGTCGCGAAGAGATAGGAGCGCGCCGCGCACAGCAGCGCCTCGGCTCGCCCCACGCGATCGTGCACGATCGGCTGGTCGGCCAGGCGGCTCGTCGCGAGCAGCGGCGTCTTCGTGGCCGCGAGGGCGGTGAAGGATTCGATCGCATCGCGGGCCACGCCCAGCCCGATCGCCGCCAGGTGCAGCGGCCCCATCTCCATGAACGGGCGTGGATAGCCGAGACCGGGCCGCGGCGCAGGGCCGCGGAAGAAGTCCTGGTAGGCGAAGCTGCGCTCGGCGGGCACGAAGACGCCGGAGACGGCGTAATCGTGACTGCCCGTGGCGCGCATACCGACCGTGCGCCAGGTGTCGCTGATCGTGCCCTCCGCGGCGGGAAAGACGAAGATCTGACGCACCGGGGCGCCGTCCAGGCCGAGCTCGGGCTGCTCGCCGTCGAAGACCACGCCGCCGACGATGATCAGGTTCGCGTTCTGGCAGCCGCTGACGAAGCTCCAGCCGCCGCTCAGTTCAAAGCCGCCGTCAACGCGGCGGGCGCGGCCGCGCGGCGCGAAGCTGCCGGCGATCACCGCATCGCCGCGTTCGAAGATCGCCCGCGCCGCGGCTTCCGGCAGGTAGTCGCTGAACAGCGGCGAAATCATGGCGAAGGTGAGGTTCCAGCCAGTGCTGCCGTCCTGGCGAGCAAACTCTTCCCCGACCGTCAACGCCTCTTCGAGGTCCGCCTGCCCTCCACCGAGGGCGCGCGGCAGCAGCATCCGCTGGAAGCCGGCGGCGCAGGCGGCGTCGAAGATCGGCCGCGGCAGCCGGCGCTCGCGATCGCCTTCGTCGCGGCACTGCTCGACGATCGGCGCGAGGCTCCGCGCCTTTTCCAGCCAGCCGTTGGCCATAGTTCCACGATTCATCTTGAGGCGCCTTTCGAGTACTGCATGTCGATTCGTCCTCGGGCCAGCATCGGCACTGTCGGTGCCGGCCGCCGGATACGCTGTCTCACACCTACTTGAACCGGCAGCGAGTCCAAATTGGCGCATCTGCGCGCGGCCCGCGTCTGTCCGCCGCTACGCCGGGACCGCCTCGATCACCGGGAAATCGGTGACGGTTGGGACAACCCGCCTCAGCCGAAAGCCGCCGCGCTCCAGCAGCGTGCGGTATTCCAGCTCGGTCCGCCGGCGCGCCTCGCCCACCATCGCCATCATGCGCAGGTCCAGGCTGGCGACGACCGGCGTCAGCGCGCCAGGTACGGCGGTCGCCTCCACCAGCAGGAGCCGGCCGCGTCCGTCCATCGCCCGGTGGCAGTTGGCAAGGATGGAAAGCGACTCTGCATCTCCCCAGTCGTGAATGACGCTGGCGAGCATGTACGCGTCGCCGCCATCCGGCACGGCCTGGAACATGTCGCCGCCGACCACGCTGCAGCGCTCGGCCACGCCGCCGTTTTCCAGCGTGGCGCCGGCCGTGGCCACGACGGCCGGCAGGTCAAACAGCACGCCACGCATGGCCGGGTGCGCCCGCAGCACGGCCACGAGCAGGTTGCCGTAGCCGCCGCCGACATCGACCAGCGTCTGCGCGCCGGCGAACTCGTACGCCGCCGCCACGGCGGCGTCTCGCTGGGCGCGCAACGTTGTCAGCGCCTGGTTGAAGAGGGCGGCGGCGTCCGGGTGATCCGCAAGGTAGGAGAAGACTTTCACGCCGTGGGCGCGTTGGAACGGGTCGCAGCCGGAGCGGATGGCCGCGGCCAGGTGACGGTACGGCTCCTGGAACCAGGGCTCGGCAAAGAAGACCGCGGCCGCCCGCAAGGAATGCGGATGGTCGTCGCGCAGCAGATCGGACCGCGGCGTCGGCCCAAAACGGCCGGGCGTCTCTTCTATGAGCACGCCGAACGCGGTGAGATAGCGTAGCAGCCGCTCGAGTCAGGGCTCATGCGCCCCGGTCGCTTTGGCGCGGTCGTGGGCGGTGGCCGGACCCGCGGCCATCAGGTCGGCGGATACCGAGCTCGGCCACCGCCCGCAGCGCCGCGGTCACCTCAAACCCGCTGATCAGCCCCAGCAGCGCGGCGCTTGCCTGGGCTTCCGTCTCCGACTGCGCCGTGGTCTCGCTCATCGCCAGTCCCCTCCCTCGTCGAACACGTCGCTACGTACGTGAACGGGCGCGGGGCACCGATTGGGGCAGGCCCCAGGCGTCGGTTGCGGCCACAGCCGCACCTGCCGCTTGCGTGCATGCACGGCTTCGTGATCGGCGTCGCTGGAAGGCACGCGCTGACGATTCGCCGGCGCCCTGACACGGCTGCCGCCAGGCTCAGCGGTGTGCTACTGTGCGGCCGACCATGCCCGATCACGTTTTGCGGAGGCGGCCATGCTGGAACCGTATCGCGTGCTGGATCTCGCCGACGACGGCGCCCTGATCTGCGGCCAGATCCTGGCCGACCTCGGCGCCGACGTGATCGCGGTTGAGCCGCCGGGCGGCCGCAACGCCCGCCGCGCCGGCCCCTTCGCCGGCGACGTGCCGGACCCGGAGCGCAGCCTCTACTGGTGGGCGCTCTCGCGCAACAAGCGCGGCGTCACGCTGGATGTCGAAAGCACGGAGGGGAAGGAACAGCTGCGCCAGCTCGTGCGCGGCGCGGATGTGTTGGTGGAGTCGTATGCGCCGGGCTACCTCGACGGGCTCGGCCTGGGGCATGCGACGCTTGCGGCGCTCAATCCGGGCCTCGTGCACGTCTCGATCACGCCCTTCGGCAGCAGCGGACCGAAGGCGGGCCGGGCCGCCACCGACCTCACGGCGCTCGCAGCTTCGGGCGTGCTGCTGATCACCGGCGATGCCGACCGGCCGCCCTGCCGCGTTGTCGTGCCGCAGGCCTTCCTGCACGCGGGCGCCGACGCGGCCACGGCGGCGCTGATCGCGCTCATCGCCCGGGCACGCGACGGTCTTGGTCAGCACGTCGACTGCTCGGCGCAGGCCTCGGCGATGATGGCCACGCAGTCCGCGATTCTGTGCCATGGCTGGAACTCAAACCCGGTGAGCCGCGCCGGCGGCGGGCTGAAGATCGGTCCCTACGATCTGCGCTTCGTCTACCCGGCGAAAGACGGCTTCGTCTCGGTTACGTTTCTGTTCGGCGGTCTGCTCGGCCCCTTCACCGCGCGGCTGCTGGCCTGGATGTGCGAAGAGGGCTTCGTGGACGAGGCCACGCGCGACAAGGACTGGATCGGCTACACGGTGCTGCTGCTCAACGGCCAGGAGCCGGTGAGCGAGCTGCACCGCGTGGCGGCCGCGATCGAGCGTTTTACGCGCACGCGCACCAAGGCCGAGCTGTTCGCCGAAGCGCAGCGCCGCCACCTGCTGATCGTGCCGATCGCCACCACCGCCGACCTCGTGCACGGCGCTCAGCTCAACGCCCGCGACTTCTGGCAACCGGGCGCAGGGAACCAGGGAACTGGGAACCGTACAAACGCTCCCCTCTCCATCGCAGATCGCGCTCCGCGCGATGGCAAGCCATGGAGAGGGGCCGGGGGTGAGGCCACGCCTGAGGCCGCCGTCTATCCCGGCCCCTTCGCCAAATTCAGCGCCACGCCGATCCAGTACCGCCGCGCCGCCCCACGCCTGGGCGAGCACAACGCCGAGATCTTCTCTAACCAACCAACACCGCAGCCTCCCCCTCTCCAGTTTCTGGAGAGGGGGCCGGGGGGTGAGGCCGCCGCCCTCGCCGGCCTCAAGATCCTCGACTTCACCTGGGTTTTCGCCGGGCCGATGGGCGTGCGGCCGTTGGCGGACTACGGCGCCACCGTCGTGCACGTCGAGAGCGCCGTGCGCCCCGATATCCTGCGCACCAACGTGCCCTTCAAAGACAACGTGCCCGGCATCGAACGCGGCGGCGGCTACGCCAACGTCAGCGCCGGCAAGCTCGGCCTCACGCTCAACCTCTCGAAGGCGGAGGCGCTCGCCGTGGTGCGCCGGCTCGTCGCCTGGGCCGATGTCGTCGTCGAAAACTTCTCACCGAAGGCGATGCGCAACTGGGGACTGGATTACGCCGCGCTGCGGCAGATCAACCCGGAGATCATCATGGTCTCCACCTGCCTCAACGGCCAGACAGGGCCGGAGGCAGGTCTCGCCGGCTTCGGCACGATGGGCGCGATGATCGCCGGCTTCGGTGAGCTGGCAGGCTGGCCGGACAAAGACCCGGCCGGTCCCTTCCTCGCCTACACCGACTACGTCTCGCCACGCTACATCGCCAGCGCCATCCTCGCCGCGCTCGACCACCGCCGCCGCACCGGCGAAGGGCAGTACATCGACCTCTCCCAGGTCGAGGCGGCGCTGCACTTCCTCACCCCCGCGCTGCTCGACTACACCGTCAACGGCCGCATCACGCGCCGTGCCGGCAAC
>DATGEL010000091.1 GCA_035310145.1 Dehalococcoidia bacterium | reverse complement strand
AGCGCGTGCGGGCGAAGCTCTCGGCCACCACACGCGGCTCGGCCTCCAGGCTGGTGCGCCGCGTCAGCTCGCCGGCGAACTCGTTCGGTGTCTGGTTGGCCTTCGGTCTCAGCCGCGTCCAGCGCGCCAGCCGCAGCGTCTTCTCCCAGGTCTTCACCGGCGCATCGAGGCCGCGCAGCCCCCACTCCCAGGCCAGGCGCAGAATGCCGCCGCAGATCAGCAGCACCGCCAGCAGCGTCAGCCCCAGGTACACCGGCAGCCAGTTGAACGGATGGTGAACCTTGAACGCCCCGCCCAGCTCACCCTCGCCGGGAATGTCTTCGGGGCCGAACGGGCCGGCGAAAATCGGGGCGCCGAACTTGATATCCGGCGACTCGTCCGCCTGGCTGCCGTTGTCCGAGCCGGTGAAGGGCCGCGACACCAGCGGCGCGCCGGCGAAGGGGCTGAACTCAACCCAGCCGTACTCGGGGAAATAGACTTCCGGCCAGGACTCGGCGTCCTTCTCGCGCACGATGTAGCGGTGTGTGTTCAGGTCGAACTCCTGCACCGAATAGCCGGTTGCCAGCCGCGCCGGCACGCCCACCGCGCGCAGCAGCACCACCATCGCCGTCGCCTGGTAGTCGGAGTAGCCCTTCTTCGTGTCGAAGAGGAAGACGTCGACGGCGTCGCGCCCGGGCGGCACGATCGGGATGTCGTACGTGTTTGGGAACTTGCGCAGGTAATCCTCTATCGCGCGCGCCTTGTCGTAGGGATTGTTCGCGGCTGCCGACTGGTTGACGGCCAGGTCGCGCACCTCCTGCGGCAGCTCGGCCGGCAACTGCAGATAGCGTTGCTTGATGTAGTCCGGATACTCCGTTGTGGCGGCTCGCAGCTTCTCTTCCGGCGCCACCGAGATGCTGCCCACGGTCGTGTATTGGTCGCCGCGTTTCAGATCCTTCTTGGGATGGATCGCGCGCACGTCGGCCACGGTGCCGATGTTGACGACATCGGCGCGGCCGTCGATCGATGCCTGCAGCGGCTGGCCGATGCTCAGGAGCACGCCGTTTGGCGTGTCCACGATCACGTCGGCGGGCACGGCCTTGCGGTCCTTGTATACGTCTTTGTCGACGGGCGGCGCGTCCGCGGTGCTGACGCCGTTGGGGCCGATCGTGCCCGCCTCGCTGGCGCCACGCTTCCAGCCAGCGGGCGTGTACACGTCATAGCGGGTGGCGACCAGATTGCGGCCCTGGTTGGACTGATCGCCGAAATCGACCTCGGCCACCACCCGGTCGCTGAGCGTGACTTTACCCTGCAGCGGCAGCGTGGCGCCGAGGCTGTGCAGCGGCACTTCGCGCTTGGCGTCGATGCTGTTGAACAGGCGGCTCCAGTCGGCACTGGCGTTATCGAGCGGGCTGGTGAGGCTGTTCCAGGCACTGGCGAAGATCCGCGACTCGCCGGCCAGCGGCACCCACCAGGCGACGATCAGCAGGGCGATCCCGATCCAGACTGTGATGTTGAGCAGCGTCAGGCTCAGGAACTGCGGGACGGCGATACCGCGCCGCTGCCAATCGCGCACGCGGTTGAGCAGGTTCACGCGCATCACCAGCAACATGCCGCCGAAGAGAAAGACGACGAAGTCGGCGCTGAACTGGCCGGGCAGGTAGCTGATGTTCGTCAGCAGCCCCATGCCGCCGGGAATCAGCGCCAGCCAGGCGTTGCGCCAGCGGAAGATCGCCCAGGCGGAGAGATAGGCGGCGATCCAGGTCAGCGCCAGGACGATCGTCACGAAGGGCATGTTGTCGGTGGTGATGCCCCCCGTGCGGATCACGTCGATCCAGTCGCCGAAACGGTGCCAAAAATGCGAGAGACCCGGCCCCAGCGAGGTTTCACCCATGAAGCTCAGGGCGAAGCCGACGACCACCGGCACACCGGTCAGGATCGCCAGCAGATGCAGGAACAGTTCGTTGATCTTGATCTTCGAAAGGCCGAAGCCGGTGAGCAGCGCCAGGAAACTGATCATCACCAGGGAGGGCATACCCTCGACCCAGTGGGCGGAGTCGATCGAGCGCGCCACGCTCAGGAAGGTGAGCATGACAACCGCGAAGGTCAGCCAAGACTCCCAGTTCGTGGCCCAGGGGGGCAGCCGCTCCCAGAGCGGCTTCGGCCGTTCCACATCGGCCGGCTGATCGCGAAACCACTCGATCCAGTTCGCCTGACTCATCTTGCCGCTCGCCTCTGCAGCGCCGGGCCGCGCGAACTCATGAAAGCCTCGGCGTCTGCACCGTCTCGTCGCCGCTCGGCGCAAGCGAGGACGAGAGATTGTCCCCTCGTTTCACGAGATAGGTCCAGACATCCGCCGCCGCCAGGGCGCCGACGACCAGCAGCGGATTGGTGTTGGCGCCGAAGGTGCTCGCCTCCAGCAGCGCGACCGCGACCTTGACGCCGCGGCCGGTGAGCTGCAAAAGACTCAGTACCCAGGCCTCGTCAACAGACGGCGTGATCACCACAAGTGTCGTGTGCCGGCCGAAACGCTTGCCCTCGACGTTCAGCAGATCGCCGACCGGCACATCGCCGACCGCGCGTGCCACGGCGAGCGCCTCGAGTATGTGGGTGAGCTGCTGGCCGCCGCGCTCGACCTCCACGATCTCCAGCCGCTCGCCGTAGAGCATCAGGCCCACGTTGCGGTTCTGGCTAAGGAAATGCCGCGCCACCGAGGCCGCGACCTTGACGCCGTACTCCTCGGTGCTCTCGTCGCCGCTGCCGGCCTGCACGCGGCCCTGCATGTCGAGCACGATCCAGATATCGCTGGCCGGGTCCAGCTCGAAGACCTTGACCATGAGCTTGCCGGCGCGCGCGGTGCTGCGCCAGTGGATGCGGTTGAAGCTGTCGCCGGGCACGTACTCGCGCACGCCCGAAGCGTTTGGTGTGACGTAGTGGGTGCGCTTGCGGAAGCGGCCCTCGCCGGGCAGGTTCGCGGGCGGCACGGTGAAGTGCGGCAGGTCGTAGTAGGGCGGATAAACGATGATCGACGACTGCCGGCCGTACTGGCGGCTGACGCGGAAGAGGCCGAACGGGTCGCCGCTGGTGAGCGTCAGCGGGCCGACCGTGAACACGCCGCGGCGCGTGAGCTGCGCCTGCGTGCGCCAGGAGCGGCGCTGCCTTCCGCCCAGCGTGATCACGCGGCCGGCACGATGGCCGGGCAGCGTGGTGGGATCATCCACTTCGAGCCAGACCTTGGGGAACAGCCCCTTGTTGCGCACAGTGATGCGCTCGTCGGTGCTCTGGCCGACCTGAGCGCGGTCGATCAACCGCTCTACCGAGACGTCAAGCTGGCTGAGATTGAAGCGTGCCCACAGATAGCAGAGCGGCACGGCGGCGAGCAGCACGTAGGCAAGGCGGAACAGCAGCCAAAAACCCGTTGCCAGCGCGAAGCCGATGCAGATTATGAGCAGCAGCGCGATGATCGGCACCGAGCGCTGAACGTGGAAGCGGCGAAAGCCGTGCATGCTGTGCACCCGCGGAACGGCGGGCACCTGGCCCGCTCCTGCGAAGCCGCTAGCTGGCGGAGAAGGCGCCGCCGCGCGCCCTGGCGCCGGGAACCGGCACGCGGCTGAGGCAGTCACTGACCACGCTGGCGGCGCTGATGTTCTTCACGCGCGCCGAAGGGCTGACGATGATGCGATGGCCGAGCGTCGCGTAAGCCAGTGCCTTCACGTCGTCCGGGATCACGAAGTCCCGCCCGGTCAGCAGTGCGAATGCCTGTGTGGTCCGGTACAGCGCCAGCGAGCCGCGCGGCGAGGCGCCCAGGTAGGCGGCCTCATGCTTACGTGTGGCCTCGACGATCTCGACGATGTACTGCTTGATGAGCGGATCGACGTAGATAGCCTTCACGGCGGTTTGCAGGCGCAGCACCTCGCTGGCGTCCGTCACCTGCGGTAGCTCTTCTACGGGATGGACCATCTGCTGCCGGTCCATGATCACGATTTCGTCGGTCTTGCTCGGGTAGCCGAGATGCACGCGCAGCATGAAGCGGTCGAGCTGCGCCTCGGGCAGGGGGAAGGTACCCTCGTACTCGATCGGGTTCTGCGTCGCCAGCACCATGAACGGCGACGGCACCTTGCGGCTGACGCCGTCCACCGTCACCTGGCGCTCTTCCATCGCCTCAAGCAGGGCGGACTGGGTCTTCGGCGTGGCGCGGTTGATCTCGTCGGCGAGCACGATCTGCGCCATGATCGGCCCGGCGCGAAACTCGAAGTCGTCCGTCTTGTTGCTGTAGATCGAAACGCCGGTAACGTCCGTCGGCAGCAGATCGGGCGTGAACTGGATGCGCTTGAACACGCAGCCGGTGGAGCGGGCGATGCTGCGCGCCAGCATCGTCTTGCCCACGCCCGGCACGTCTTCGATCAGTACGTGCCCCTGGCAGAGCAGCGCCGTGAGCGTGAGGCGCAACTCATCCGTCTTGCCGACGATCACCTTTTCGACGTTGCTGATGATGCCTTCAGCGATCGAGCGCGGGTCTTCCACCGCCGCTACCCTCCACACACCACACCGGCCGCAGCCATGCCCCGCCGGCGAGCCGGCGTCGAACTGGCCCGTGGGCCGAACCCGCGGGCATGGCAAGCACCGAAAAGACGCGCCATCTGGGCGCTTGCGCGAGCTTGCAGGGAGTATAGCAGACGACGTAACGCCTTACGATAACGCGTCGTTACGGCCGGTCCGCGCACGCCGTCTGCTCCTGCTTGCCGCGGCACCATTCCCCGCCTTTGAGCGATCGTAACAGGTGCGTGTAGACTGGCGAGGCGAGATCTCTCCCGAGTGCGGCGTTGTGCTTCCATCGCTCGATCCCCGCGCCACGATCAGCCGGCGCGGCTTCCTCTTCGGCCTGGGTTCGTTGGGCGTGATCGCCGGCTCGGCCCTCGCGGGGCGGCGTGCGCTAACCGCGCGCGGTGGTGGCACGGCCGTGCTGGTGCAGCCCGAGCAGGCCGCGCCGTTCACCTTTCTTTCGACGGACACGATCGCCCAGGCCGGCGCCTTCTCGCTGCACCTGCATTCCTACTACGCCGACAGCGCCGTCGCCACCTTCAACGGCTGGCAGTTTCCGCTCGTGGCCGACGGCGCCTACCTGGTGGCGATCATCGGCGCGGGCCAGCCGGTCGACTCCGAAATCGAGATCGATCCGGGCAGCTACAACGTGCACGTCGACGCCTCGTCGTCCGGCCTCGGATCCTACAGCTACGATCTGCCCGTCACCGTCACGCCCACGGCCTTTCCCGTGGATCAGATCGTGCTGCCGCCGGGACTGAACAGCCTGCTCGATCCCGGTGTGGTGGCGCAGGAGCTCGCCGCGCTGCGTGCGACGTATCTGCCGGCGAGCACGCCGCCGCTCTGGCACGGGTTATTGGTGCAGCCGATCCAGGGCGAGATCACGACGCAGTTCGGCCAGGCGCGCTCCTACAACGGTGGCCCGGTCAGCGGTCACCACTCGGGCGTGGACATCGCCGCGCCCGCCGGCACGCCGGTGCCGGTCGCGGCGCCGGGCCAGGTGGCCTTCGCCGGGCCGCTCGCCGAGCGGGGCAACTTCGTGGCCGTGGCCCATGGCCTGGGCATGTACACCGGCTACGCCCACCTCTCCGCAATCAGGGTCAGTTTGGGCGACGCGCTGAGCACCGGCGATAACATCGGCCTCGTCGGCACCACGGGCCTCTCCACCGGCCCGCATCTCCACTGGGAGTGCGCCGTCGGCGGCATCCACGTCGATGCCCTGCGCTGGACGCGCGAAGTGCTTCCCTGATTCGCGGCGCGCGGCACGGCAGCCGCGAATCACGGTGAGGATTGGGCGGTCCGCGCTACGACGTGCTGCCCCGGCTCGCCGCGGCTTCATGGTCGCCGGCGGCCGCGACGACAGCCTCGCCGAGCAGGTCGCCCAGCACGGCGTGGTTATGCTCGTCCAGCGCGGGAGCCGGTCCGCGCCGTTCCCAGCGGGCGGCGCTCATGCGCACGGGCGCGCCCGGCAGGCGCGCGCCAGCGCTCTGCTCCGCGGCCAGCGGCAGCCAGGCGCCGCGCGCCGACAGTTGCGGATCGTCGGCCAGGTTGCGCAGCGTCTGCATCGGCGCCAGCATCACACCGCGCGGCAGCGCCCACGCGAACAGCTCCGCCCGCGTCTTCGCCGCGAAGAACGCGGTGAACGCGGCGACGAGCTGATCGCGCTGGGCGGCGCCCGCGCCCAGCAGGTCGAAGCTCTCCCACTCGATCGCATGCAGAAATGCCGGCGCCATGCCGTGCTCGGCCATCCAGGCAACGAGCTGGCGCATGCGGCTGCCGCCGATGTACCCGGTCTGGAAAAGCCAGATGATGTGGCCGTCGCGCGCGGGCCAGATCGTGGGCAGGCGCAGCACGCCGCCCATGTCGCGGCTCGCGCCCTGCCGCGTCAGATTCACGCCGAGCAGGTCCCAAAACTGGTAGGTGTGCGTCAGCATCCAGGCGCCGGTATCGCGCAGCGCCTGGTCGACGTCGGCGCCGTGGCCGGTGCGCCGTCGCTGACGCAGCGCCAGCAGCGTGGCGGCAAAGGCGTGCATGCTGCCGTGCAGCCAGGTCTGGTACGGCGCCGAGACCTTCAGCGGCGGGCCGCCGGCGGGGCCGGTCATGTGCAGATAGCCGCTCATCGCGAACTGCACGAGATCGGAGCCCTTGCGCCGCGCATACGGGCCGCTCCGGCCGAAGGGCGAGATCGAGGTCAGCACCAGCGCCGGATTCTCTTCGCACAGGCGCGGATAGTCGAGGTGCAGCGCCGCCTGGCGTCCGGTGGGATCCGTGTCGATCAGCACATCGCTGATGCGGACCAGCCGCAGCAGCCGGGCGCGGCCCCGCTCCGTCTCGAGATCCAGCGCAACGCTGCGCTTGCCGGCCGCATAGACGGCCCAGTACAGGCTGCCGCCCGAGGCGGAGAAGGGCGGCAGCCGCCGCGAGGGATCGCCCGAGGGCGGTTCGATCTTAATCACGTCGGCGCCGAGATCCGCGAAGCTGCGGCCGCACAGCGCCCCCTCCGCACCGGGCATCTCCAACACTCGCACCCGGCCCAGGGGCCGGTCCGCTACCGCGTCCATGCCATCCCTCGGTCGCGGCCACGACGACCGCGGCCCCCAGCGTGTCGTGCGCACGCCATCGCCGCCGGTGACCTCTGCATTGATACCATCTCCGCCCGCGGGGTGCGATCTCAGCGGCACGCCGCGGCTGTGCGAAGATAGATCGGCCCGTCGCGGGCGCCACGGAGGCAGAGCGATGACCGTCGAGATCTGGTTCGAAACCCACTCGATCTCCACCGACAACGAGGCCGGTCTCGCCAGCGGTTGGTTGCCGGGGAGGCTCTCGGAAGCAGGCCGGCGGCTCGCGGCCGAGCTGGGCGAGCGGCGCCGCGGTGGAGGGTTCGCGGTGGTATTCGTCTCCGACCTGGAGCGAGCGCTGGAAACGGCGCGCATCGCCTTCGCAGGAAGCGACGTCCCCATCCGGCGGGACGCGCGCTTGCGAGAGTGCAACTACGGCGAACTGAACGGCATGCCCGTTGCTCGCCTGGCCGCGGAACGGTCGCGACGTATCGACATTCCCTTTCCGGGGGGCCAAAGCTATCGCCAGGTCGTTGCCTCGACAAGCGATTTCTTGCGTGACCTGGCGGCGGGCTGGGACCAGAAGCGAGTTTTGATCATCTCGCACTCGGCAAACCGCTGGGCGCTTGAGAGTCTGCTGGGCGGGCGGTGGCTCGAAGAGCTGGTGGATGCGCCGTTTGCGTGGCGGGAGGGCTGGCGCTTCCTGTTGCCCTCGGGCTGGGCCGCCGAGCGCGGCGCCGCAACCGTTACTCGCGCCTAGCAGTCACGGTGGCCCGTCGCCGGCGGAATCTTGAGCAACTGGTTGATCGAAAGCCGCGCAATCTGATCTGTTGTCATGTTGTTGGCCTGGGCCAGCTCGGCGACCGATATGTCGTTCGCACGGGCGATCTTGCACGCGGTATCGCCGGAGCGCACGGTGTACTCGCCGGCGGCGCCCGGGGCGCCGGGCGTACCGCCTGCTGGCGTGAGCGCGGCGGCAGAGGGTCCGGCCCGCGGCGTGCCGCCGCCGGAGGGGGCGCCGCCCGTCGGGGGAATCGCCACGGAGCCGCTGGCGGAGGTCGGGGCCGCGCCGATCGGAGAGAGCGGCGGCGTGCCGCCTGCCGCCGGGGAAGCCGATGGCGCCGGCGTTTGCCCCGGCCGCGGGACTTTCAACTGTTGACCGACCTGGATACGGGCCGGGTCGGTGATGCCGTTCGCCGTCGCCAGATCCGAGACCGACACGCCGAGCTGCGCCGCGATCGCGCCGAGCGTATCGCCCGCTTTCACCACGTAGGTGTCGGGCGCCGGGCCGTTGCTGGTCGTGCCGCCGACGACGCTGCTCGCGGCGATCGGTGACGGAAGCGAGGGCGGCACGGTCGCCGTGGGCGCGTTTTGCGGCTGGCTCAGGCTCTTCGAATTCGGGCTGTTTTTGGACGAACCGCCCGAGCCGCAGGCCAGCCCCAGCCCCAGCGTGATGCAGATCGCCGGCACAAGCAGGACCGAGCGGAGAACCGTACGCTGGCGCATCCGTGCCTCGCAGCCGAAATTGGTGATCGCCGGATGGCCGGGAAGGGCGCCGGCCGCGGAACTGGCGGCCGGCTTCCGTTCAGCGCTGGCGGCGCTGCCGCCACCAGGCCCGCAGCCGGTCGAGTGAGCCGCTGCCCGGTTGCTCGTAGTAGCTGCGCGGCCGGCCGCGGAAGTACGGCTCGCCGCCACGCGAGCCGCCGCCGGCGCGCAGCGAGAGTATGAACGCCGTGAAGAACAGGATGAGCCCGAGCAGCAGCCCGTATTGCCAGACACCGTGAAAGGCGCTGCGCAGCAGATACGAGCCGATCATCAGCACCATCGCCGCAAGCATCACCTGCCCGACGCTGATATGCGCGGCGCGTACGGCCAGGGCACGCTGCCAGCCGGCGATACGGCGGGCAAAGCCACGGCGACGGTGAAGGGGAACTGGCCCGCGCGGAAAATCGTCGATCTTGCGAAGAATCTCGTCGATCTCACGCTCGAACTTGTCCGGCATGACCGCGCCCCCTGCTGCCACCAGTATCTTACTCCATGCGGCCGACGATCCTACTGCTCCGGGGAGCGCGCGGGCCCATCTGGTTGCGCGGTTTCCGGCCAGGGCGAACCCCAGCCGCCGCCGCCCGGCGTCTCAACGGTCAGCCGATCGCCGGGCGCGACCCGGATCGTGGTCTTCGACGGCAGCAGTTGCGTTCCCGTCTGCGTCTCCAGCCGGTTGATTCCCGGCGCGCCCGGCGCGCCGCCGTCCAGTCCGTATGGCCGCGTGCGCCGGCGATCGCTCATCAACGTGCAGGTGGCGGGGGCCGTGAATTCGTACTCGCGCAGCACGCCATCGCCGCCTCGATGCAGCCCGGCGCCACCGGTGCCGGCGCGCAGCGTGTAGGCGCGGATGCGGAACGGGTAGGCCAGCTCGAGCGCCTCTACCGGCGTGTTCAGGGTGTTGGTCATGTGCGTGTGCACGCCCGAGAGTCCGTCACGCAGCGGCCCCGCGCCGGCGCCGCCCGCGATCGTCTCGTAATAGGTGAAGGCGGTCCCGCGCCGCTCGTCCCAGCCACCGATCGTGAGGTTGTTCATCGTGCCGCTGCTGGCGGCGGGAATGCGGCCCGGCAGCGCCTTGGCCATCGCTCCCAAAACGACGTCGGTGATGCGCTGCGAGGTCTCGACGTTGCCGGCGCTGACCGCGTGCGGCGGGCTGGCGTTGACCAGCGAACGTTCCGGCAGCGCGAAGCTCACCGGGCGGAAGCAGCCCTCGTTCGACGGTACGGCGTCGTCGAGCAGGCAGCGCACGCAGTAGTAGACGGCGGAGCGCGTCACCGTGGCGACGGCGTTGACTGAGGCCGGCCGCTCGGGGGCGGTGCCGCTGAAATCGCAGTGCAGGCTGCCGGCGGCAAAGGTGAGCGTGACGCGGATTGGCGCGGGCTCGGCCGATTCGCCGTCGTCGTCCAGGCGGTCTTCGAATGTGTACGAGCCGGCGGGTACTTCTCGCAGCGCGGCGCGCGTCATGCGCTCGGCGTAGGCCAGCAGCGCCGACATTTGCCGGCGCAGGACGCGCACGCCGTAGCGCTCAACCAGCTCCAGCAGCCGTCGCTCGCCGGTTCGGTTCGCGGCGAGCTGCGCGTCAAAGTCGCCGCGGCTTTGCTCCGGCGAGCGCACGTTGCGCAGGAGTAGCGAGTACAGCGCTTCGTTGATCCGGCCGGCCGCGACCAGGCGCAGGGGTGGGATGATCACGCCTTCCTGCCACAGCTCGCGCGCCACCGGCATCGAGCCGGGCGCCATGCCGCCGATGTCGGCGTGATGGGCGCGGCTGGCGACGAAGCCGATCAGCGCTCGTCCGGCGAAGACTGGGCTCGCCAGGGTCACGTCGGGCAGATGCGTGCCGCCCAGGTAGGGATCGTTGAGGATAGCCACGTCGCCCGGCCGAAACGGCGCCAGCGAGCGGATCATGCGGATGGCGGTGGGCATGGCGCCCAGGTGGACGGGAATGTGCGCCGCCTGCGCCACCAGGTCGCCCCGCGGATTGAACACGGCGCAGGAGTAGTCGCGGCGCTCCTTGATATTCGGCGAATGCGCCGTGCGCCCCAGCGTCACGCCCATCTCCTCCGCGACGGAGGCAAAGAGCGCGTTGAAGATCGCGATCTCCGCCGGATCGGTCCGCGATGCCATCAGGCACGCTCCAGGATCAGGTTGCCGGCCCCATCCACGCGCAGGCGCCAGCCGGGGTTCAAGACCGTCGTCGTGTCCATCTGCACGATCACTGCGGGGCCGAGCAGCGCGCTGCCCGCAGCAAGTTCCTCGCGCGGCACGATCGGCGCCTGAAGCGGCCGGTCGAACCAGACCGCGCCCGTCGCGGCCATGGGCGCTGGCGAGGACTGCGCGGCCGCCTCTTCCGCGAGCGGCCGCGGAGCAGCGACAGACCCGAAAGAGAGCTTGCCGGCAACGCGCAGCCTCAGCCGTGCGTTGACGATCTCGACCGCCCGGCCCGGATGGCCATGCCCATAGCGGGCGGCATGCGCCGCGTGGAAGCGCTCCATCCAGGCCGCCGGCTCTGGTTCCTTTACGGGGACTTCCACTTCGTACGACTGCCCCGTGTAGCGCATATCGAGGCTGCGTTCGGCCGTAGCATCGTGGGAGTCTTGTCCGGCCTCCGCCAGTTCCTGCAGCCCCCGCTCCTCCATTTCGCCGAACAGCCGGCCGACCTCGCCGGCAAGCGCGGGATCCTCGTCGAGCCGGCGCAGCACGGCAGCGACGTAGTCGCGGGTCACGTCGGCAACGACCATGCCGAAGGCGGACAGTACGCCGGGGTGCGGCGGCACAATCACACGAGGAATGCGCAGCGCCTCGGCCAGGTCGCAGGCGTGCAGCGGCCCGGCGCCGCCGAATGCGAGCAGCGCGAACTCGCGTGGGTTGTAGCCGCGCTCCACCGAGATCACGCGGATCGCGCGCTCCATGTTGGCGTTGGCCACGCGCACCACAGCGGCGGCCACCTCTTCGATCGAAGCGCCGCGCCGGCCGACGAGCGTGGCCAGGGCACGGTGGGCCGCGTCGATGTGCAGCGGCATGCGGCCGTCGAGAAAGTGATCGGCCCGCAGGCGCCCGAGCACCAACTGCGCGTCGGTGACCGTCGGTCGCTCGCCGCGCCCGTAGCAGGCAGGGCCGGGATCGGCGCCCGCGCTCTCCGGCCCCACGCGCAGCGCCCCGCCCGCATCGATGCGGGCGACCGAGCCGCCGCCCGCGCCGACGGTGTGCAGGTCGACGCTTGGCGTGTGCAGCGGCAGCCCGTCGATCGTCAGATCGGTGCGGTAGAGGATGCGACCCGGACAGAGCGCCACGTCGGTCGAGGTGCCGCCCATGTCGAAGGTGATCAGCCGGTCGGCGCCGGCCGCGAGACCGGCGGCAAATGCGCCCGCCACACCGCCCGCCGGCCCCGAGAGCACCGTGCGCACGGCGAGCCGGCCAGCCGTTTCCGCCGCCAGGCTGCCGCCGTCGCTCTGCATCACCCGCAGCCGGCCGGCACCGCGCCGCGCCAGATCGGCCTTCAAGGTATCCAGATAGCGGGCCATCACCGGCGACAGATAGGCATTCACGGTCGTCGTGGACATGCGCTCGTACTCGCGGTACTCCGGCAAAACCTCGACCGAGGCGGACACCAGCAGCCCCCGCCCGCGCAACGCCTGCGCGAGCCGGCGCTCGTGATCGGGCCGCAGAAAGCTGAAGAGCAGGCAGATGGCGACGGACTCCGCGCCGGAATCGGCGATCTGCCGAGCCAGCCGAGCGGCTTCGTCTTCGTCCAATGGCACGAGCACCGAGCCGTCCGCGGCGACACGTTCGCCCGCCTCGAAGCGCAGCTCCGCCGGCACCAGTGGTTCGGGCCGGGTTGGCTCCAGTGCGTACATCTGTGCGCGGGCCTGCCGGCCGATCACGATTGCGTCGCGGAAGCCGGCGGTCGTGATCAGCGCCGTGCGCGCCCCGCGTCGTTCCAGCAGGGCGTTGGTGGCCACCGTGGAGCCGTGCACGATCTCATCGGGCGCGAAGCCGGCTTCGGCCAACCCGGCGAGCACCGCCTGCGCGGGATCCTTCGGCGTCGAGGGTCGCTTGAACACGCGCAGCTCGCCATCGCGCCAGAGATAGAAGTCGGTAAACGTGCCGCCGACGTCGACGCCGAGAATCGCGCTCATGCGCGGAGTATAGAGGCGCGCACAGCTGAATCGACAGGGGTAGCCAGATGCCGAACCGTCATTCGGCGCACCGTGTGATGCATGCAGGCGGTCAGGCGCATGTGAACGGGTCCGGCGGCAGGAAGCCGCCATTTTCGCCACGTGGCACGGGCACCACCGCCAGCACCGCGTCGCGGTTGAGCGGGCCGTGGATGTGCGGGAACGCCACATCGAGTCCGGGATGCCGCACGCTGCGCCACGGCGCCTTCACTCGGTCGAGGTCGATCACTAGCGCCACGTACCGTCGGGAGTCGGCAGCGGCATGGCGGTTGAGCGCGTCGGCCAGGGAAGCGGGGTCGGGCGAGGTGTGTATGAAGCCCTCGACGGCGAAACCGTCTGGCCGGTACTCCGCCTCGTCGCGCGCGGCCAGCCAAACCAGTTCGGGCAGCCCATGGTACGTCAGCATAAGACAATCGCCAGGTGCGTCTCCGATTCGCCTGAGCAGCGCGTCACAAGCGTGGGTTAGCGGCGCTCGCCGGGTGCGCCTGCCCCCAGCGCGGCTTCTCGATGCACGGCGATGAGGGGTATCGCCTCGTTGAGGCTGCCGCTCCGGTAGCCCGCAAGATCGAGCGCGACGAACGTATAGCCCGCCGCCTTCACCTCCGCGACGGCCCTGGCGCGCTTCTGCTCGTCGAACAGCAGCGCCATGCCCGCGGCGTCGGTCTCGATCCGTGCCACGTCGTCGTGATGGCGCACGCGCACCTGGCGCAGGCCCAGCAGGCGCAAAGAGGCTTCGGCCGTGGCGATCCGCGTCAGCGCCTCCAACGTCACCGGCTTGCCGTATGGAATGCGCGACGAGAGACAGGCCATCGCCGGCTTGTCCCAGGTCGGCAGGCCGCGCTGGTGCGAGAGCTCGCGGATCTCGGCCTTGGTCAGACCAGCTTCGGCCAGCGGACTGCGCACGCCGTGAGCGCGGGCGGCCTGCTGCCCCGGCCGGTAGTCGCCCACGTCGTCCGCGTTGAAGCCATCAACCAGCGCCAGGAAGCCCTCGGCCAGGCGCACGGCTTCGAGGCGGGTGAACAACTCGTCCTTGCAAAAGAAGCAGCGATCGGCGCCATTGGCGACATAACGTGGATCGTCCATCTCGCTGGTTTCCAGCGTGCGGTAGCGAATGCCGATCCGCGTGGCCAATGCGGCGGCCTCTTCGCGCTCAGCAGGCGCGACGCTGGGAGAAATCCCGGTAACGGCAAGGGCTCGCTCGCCCAGCGTGTCGAAAGCCGCGGCCGCCAGGAACGTGCTGTCCACGCCGCCCGAGAAGGCGACGATCACCGAATCCAGGTCGCGCAGAAGCGCATGCAGCCGCTGCAGCTTATCGAGGGTCATCGTCGCGCCGCCTTCCGGCTTCAGGGAACTACGGAACTACGATTGATCGAGACGCCGCGTGCCGGCGGGAACCCTCACCGGGCGCGGACCGGGACGTGTCAGCACCGCCCAAGCGTACCACGCCCACCCCACGTGCGCCCGTTAAGCCGAAGCGAGCGGCGCCGCAGCAGGCCCGCACTCGTGAGGCTTTGGACGGCCCGCGTCGTGTATCCTGAAAGGCACGAGGATCTCGGGATCTTGAGCTTCGATAGCCTTCGGTCGACATGCTAACCGAAGCGGCAAGCAGATGCGGCGGAAGAGTGCAGTCTGGAGCGAGGCATCGCCACGAAGAATGCGAGCGAGGTTCAGGCAGCGCTGCTGACCTGGTTCGACGCCCAGCGGATCGAGCTGCCGTGGCGGCAGCAGCGCACGCCCTATGCCGTGCTCGTCTCCGAGTTCATGCTGCAGCAGACCCAGCGCGAGCGCGTGGCGCCGAAATACCGCGCCTTCATGCTCCGCTTCCCCGATTTGGCCGCGCTCGCCAGGGCTTCGGCGGCGGACGTAATCCGCGAATGGGCAGGACTCGGCTACAACAGCCGTGCCCTGCGCCTGCACCAGGCTGCCCGGCGAATCATGAATGAGCCGGGTGGGTGCATCCCGCCCGCGCTCGGACGGTTGCGCGAGCTGCCCGGCGTGGGCGAATACACCGCCCGTGCGATTTTGTGCTTCGGATTCAATCAGCCGGTCGCCTGCGTGGACACCAATGTGCGGCGTGTCTTGCGCCGCATCTTCGATGGTCGAAGCGAAGCACCGAGCGCGTCAAGCGCAGACAACGCGCTGGCTGAGCGTGTCCTGGTTCGCGGGCGTGCCGCCGACTGGAACGCCGCGCTGATGGATCTCGGCGCACTGGTCTGCCGGGCGCGGGCGCCGTCGTGCGGCCACTGCCCGGTCTCTAGCTGGTGCGCCGCGCGGCCGCGGCTCGCCAGCGAGGATTCGGCGCCCCGGAAGGTCGCAGAAGCCAGCGCCACCTACGGAGCGAAGCCCCGGCGAGCCCACTCGCAGGCGCCGTTCGCCGCTTCGGATCGCTTCTTGCGCGGCCGCATCGTGGATGTGCTGCGCCGTCTGCCGGACGGTGAGGCGCTGCCGCTCGCCGATCTGGCGCTCCTCGCCTCCGGGATGGCGCTGCCGCCGCAGACCGAGCGGGTAGCGCGGCTCGCCGATCGGCTGGTGCGCATAGGGCTGATCGAGGGCATAGCGACAGGCGGCGAGACGCGCTTCAGGCTGCCGGCGTAGGCAAGCGCACCGGCCGCCATGGTCAGGCGAACGGATGGACGCGATGCGCTGCCGCGTCTATACTGCACTTGGAATATTCCAGCGCGCCGGCCCAGCAATGGCGGGTCACGCGCAAGCGGATCTCTCGAAGGAGCATGGCATGACGACGATGCCCGCGGTGGTGACGGTGACGGAGCGAGCCGCCGAAAAGGCGAAGGCGCTGCTGGAGCAGCGCGGCCTGGACCACGGCGCCCTGCGCGTGTTCGTGGTTGGCGGCGGATGCTCCGGCTACCAGTACGGTATGGCGATTGCGCCGGAGGCCGAGGAGGGCGACCTCGTCGTCGAAGAGTACGGCGTGCGCCTGCTGGTCGATCCCGACAGCGCGGCGCTGCTCAGCGGCGCTGAGGTGGATTACGTCGAAGACCTGATGAAGTCCGGCTTCACCATCTTTAATCCGAACGCCGTGAAGAGCTGCGCCTGCGGCTCCAGCTTCCAAACGGCGGACAACTCCGGCCAGGCGCGCAGCTGCTGCTGATCGCGACTCCCTGCTGTACGAACGAGCGCCGTCTGTCGCCCTGACAGACGGCGTTGTCGTGCGAACCGCGGCGCGCCTCACGCCGCAAAAAAGGACGGGCAAATGGCGGATCAGCCGGGCTATTACATCGTCGTGACCTCGCCGGAGAACTGGGCAAAGACTGCCGCGCGCGACTGGACGTTGCTCGGCCTGAAGAGCACCAAGCGCGGGCTCGCAGGCAAGTTCAAACCCGGCGATCGCGTCGTCGCCTACTACACGGGGCTGAAGCGGTTCGGCGCCGTCTTGAAAGTGACATCGGACTGCTTTGAGGACCACGAGCGCATCTGGTTAAGCCCGGATAAGCCCCGAGAAGATTACCCCTATCGTGTGCGCACCGAACCGGAGATCGTGCTGCCGCCGGGCGAGCTGCTCGACGCGAAGGAGCTGGCGCTGCGCATGAGCTGGACACAGAAGTGGCCGGCCGAACACTGGACGCTGGCGTTCCAGGGCAACATTCACGCCATTCCCGCCGCCGACTTTGAGCTGATCCGCGGCGAGATGACGCAGGCCGTCTCGGCCGGTTGAGGAGGGCCGCTCGGCCGCGAAACGGTTGGGCCACAGGTCGGGGCCCGCGGACTCAGCCATCGCGCCGCACGATCGTGGTGCCGGGCACAATCTGCGCCGTGGCCGCCCAGGGCCAGGAGTCGGCGTTCGCCGCGAAGTCGCCGGGCCGCGCGCGCACCAGCGCATCCGCCATGCGCGCTACTCTGGCCATCGCACGCACATCGTGGACGCGCACGAGGTCCGCGCCGCCCGCGATCGCCATCGCCGTCACGGCCGCGGTGCCTTCGAGGCGGTCTTCGGGCGGCAGGCCCAGCACCGAGCCGATGAAGTGCTTGCGCGACGCCGCCACGAGCAGCGGCAGCCCCAGCACGCGGAACTCGGAAAGGCGCCGCAGCACGGTCAGGTCCTCGTCGTGCGACTTGCCGAAGGCGATGCCGGGGTCCAGCACCAGCTGCGATCGCGGCACGCCCAGCGCCGTCGCCGTCTCGATCCGTTCGCGGAAGAAGGCCAGGTGCTCGCCGATCAGATCGGCATAGCGCGGCGGCTCCGCCGGCCGGATCTTCGGCCGTTCGAACGTGAAGTTGATCACCAGCGGCACGCCGCGCCGCGCGGCGACTCGCGCCGTGCCGGCGTCGAGCTTGAAGCCGCCGATATCGTTGATCAGGCGTGCGCCGGCGGCGACGGCGGCCTCGACCACGGCTTCCTTGTAGCTGTCGATCGAGACCACCGCGTCGGCCTCGCGTACCAGCCGCTCGATCACGGGCACGACGCGGGCGATCTCCTCGTCTGCCGTGAGGGCGCGCACGTCGGCACGCGCCGATTCGCCGCCAACGTCGAGAATGTCGGCGCCGTCGGCGACGAACTGCCGGCCGCGCTCGACCGCGCCGTCGAGCCGACCAAGCAGGCCGTCGCCGGAGAACGAGTCGTCCGTCAGATTGAGGATGCCCATCACGTAGGTGCGCCGACCGATGGGCAGCACGCGATCGCCGCAGAGCAGTGGGTCCAAGCGCCGAAGCTCCTCCTCGGCGGCACAACCGCCGGCGCGGCGGCCGGAGCGGATCAGCCGCCGCTGGCGACCGCGAGCTGTTCACGATGGCTGCGCACCTGCCAGAGATGTTCGAGGTCGTGCAGGTGCAGCTCGCGGGCGATCTGCAGCACGCTCAGCGAGCCGCGGTACGGATGCACGCCCGCGCGGTCCCACTCGGCGTCCATCAGGCTCCAGAGCTCGCGCAGCACCAGGTGGCGCAACTGGGCGTACTGATACGCGCAGCGGTCGAGGTCGATGCTGGCCGCTGGCGCATCCATCGCCGTGGCCGAAACGTCCGGCGCCGGCAGGCGCGTGTTGCGACGGGCGACGATGCACTGGACTGTGTCGAGGGCGGCCTGCTCGTTGTCGCGCACGTGCACCGCGATCTGGGCAAAACTCCACTCACCAGGCGGGGCACGGTGCGCATCGCGGGCACGGATCGCCTCAAGCTCGCTCAGCAGCTCACCGCCGGCTTCGCGCAACGCCTTGATGATGAACTCGTGCGTCTGCGGTTCGCGGCTGATCTCCCGCACGTGGGCGCCCCCAGGGCTGATTTCCCCCGGACGCCGTTCCCGCGCGCCGGGGATCAGGGTTGGATCGGATGGCTCGGCCAGGGGGGCCGGCGCCCCGCCGGCGCGGCCGGTTGCGTCTCCCACCAGTCGTCGCGTTGCCAGCGCCGCTGGCGATCGGCGCCCCAGCTTTTGCGCACGCAGGACTTCAACTTGCGACATTGCAGGCAGTGCTTGAGCGCATAGTCGAGCGATTGCTCGCGATGCCTGCCGAAACAGCGGCTGAGGTCGCGCGCCTCCACCGTCTCGTCCGCCATTATACGCCACCTCGGGTGAAGGTCCGCCCGGCCCGCCCTGCCGCGCTTCCGCGCACTATAGCACCTGGCTAGCTGACCCGCTATGCGTGCTACAACTGGCAGCCTTCCCGGCCGGGCAACCGCTCCGTCGAGGTGGTGTGGTATCTTCACCCCACGGGCCGGCGCGAACTGGCCGGTGTCGGAGCGATGGAGCCGCGACGTGCGCACCGGCGATCTGCTCTCCGGCACGGTGGCGATCTTCGTCATGGTGGTGGCCATGGCCGGCATCTACTGGGCTGCCACGGGGATTTCTCCATGGCCGGTTTTCCTGCTGGCCGAGTTGCCCGGCGCCGGCTTCGGTCTTGTGCTGCTCGCGCTCTCATCGCCCCGCACCCGCTGACGGCGCCGGCTCGCACGCCCGCGCTGGCCGAACCGTCTGCTCACCCCGCCATTGGCCGGCGCCGATGAACGATCGCCAGGCTCCCTCCCCTGCCACGGCCGGCCCGCCGCACTATCGTTTCTGCCCGATCTGCGCCGCGCCCATCGGCAGCACGAAGCGTGGCGGTCGCCTGCGCCCGTCCTGCGCCGGCTGCGGCTTCGTCCTGTTCCGCAACCCGGTCGTGGGCGTCGCCGTGGTCTTGCAACGCCGAGGCGCCGTACTGCTCGGCCGCCGCGCGGGCACCTACGCGGGCCAATGGTGCATCCCTTGCGGCTACGTGGAGTGGGATGAGGACGTGCGCCGCGCCGCCGAACGCGAGTTCGCGGAGGAGACGGGGCTGATCGTACGCACCGGCCGCGTGCTGGCGGTGCATTCCAACTTTCACGATCCGGTGCAGCACACGGTTGGCATCTGGTTCCGCGGGCGCGTGCTCGGCGGCAGCCTGCGCGCCGGTGACGACCTCAGCGAGGCGGTCTTCCAACCGCTCGATGCCCTGCCCGACGATCTCGCCTTTCCCACCGATCGCCTGGTGCTGGACCGGTTGTGCGCCGAGCGGCAGTCTCGCCTCAGCCGGGCGGGTGCAGCACTGCGGCGAAGCTGAGGGGCCGCCGCTCCAGGCCGAAGCGCGGCGCCACGATCGCCGCGATCTCGTCATGCAGGGCGCCGCCGTTGCTGGCGAGCAGACCCAGCGGCCAGCCGCGGGCGCCGGGCTGCTGCAGCGCCTCGATGCGGCCGCCGGCTTCAGCGATCAGCAGCACGCCCGCGGCGACGTCGTGCGGCGCCAGGTGCAGCTCGTAGTGCGCCTCGCTGCGGCCGGCGGCGATGTACGCGAGGTCGAGCGCCGCCGAGCCGCTGCGGCGGGCAGCGCCCGCCCGCACCATTACTTCCGTGAAGACCTCCCCGCCCAGACGGCGTCGCGCCTCCGGGCGGTAGGGAAAGCCGCTGCTGAAGAGGGCGCCGGCCAGTTCGGTGGTCCGGCTGACGTGCAGGCGCTCCCCGTTCAGCATCGCGCCGTGGCCGCGGGTCGCCGTGAACAGCTCACCGCGCAGTGGGTCGAGCACCACGCCAACCAGCGGCCCGGCGTCGGCCACAAGCGCGATCGAGATGCAAAAGACCGGGTAACCGCGCGCGAAGTTCGCGGTGCCGTCGAGTGGATCCACGATCCATAGGCCGTCTTCGCCGGCTCGCGTTCTGCCGGACTCTTCCGCCAGCAGGCCGAACTGCGGCCAGTCGCGCCCCAATCGCTCGAGGATGACGCCCTCCGAAGCCGTATCGGCCCGGGTCACGAGGTCGCGGTGGTCGGACTTGATCGCCACGTCGAGGGCCGAGCCAAAGGCCTCACGCAGCACCGCCGCGCCCGCATGGGCCGCGGACACGGCCGACGCCACGAGCAGATCGAGGCTCGGCTTCACCATGCGCTTGCTCCGTGAGCGCTCGTCGCCGCTGGCGATGATAGCGTACCGTCGCGGCGCGATTGGACCGCAACGTTGGTGCGAACGCCGCTGCTCGCTAGACTAGGCCTTGGGCGAGGAAGTTGAGCCGATTGCGATGAGCTGTGAGGTAGAGACGGCGCGGCTGCTGCGGGAGAGCGGCCACAAGCTGACGCCGCAGCGCATGATGGTGCTGAGCGTTGTCCGTCACGCGCACGGACACCTGCGCGCCTCCGAAATCTACGACCGCGTGCGCGCGCAGTATCCGTACGTCGATATCTCTACCGTCTACCGTACGATGAGCGTGCTCAAGGAGCTGCGCCTCGTCACCGAAACCGATCTTGGCACAGGCGAGAGCGCTTTCGAATGGGCCGGCTCAGCGCCGCACCACCATCTGGTGTGCCGTGCCTGCGGCGCGATCGACAGCCTCGACCACGAGTTTCTCGCCCGCCTTGGCCAGGAGCTGCTGCGCGCCCGCGGCTTCCGCGCCGACCTGGATCACTTTGCCATCTTCGGTTTATGCACGGTTTGCCGGCAGGCGCAGGACGCCGCCGTGACCCATCCCGCCTCGCCCTGAGCCGGGCGCTCCGCGGCCGCGTCCGCGCTATAGTGTGGCAGGCAGATCCCGCGGGCCCATAGCTCAGCGGCAGAGCAGGCGACTCATAATCGCTCGGTCGCAGGTTCGAATCCTGCTGGGCCCACCGCCGTCCGCGGGCGAGCGCAGGCCGGCGCCGGCCGAGCGTTCACCGGCCGGCGGCAACGAGGTAGGCATGACGCGCCCAGCCGAGGACTATATCGCCCGCAGCCGCGAGCGGCTCGCCGGCTACGACCCGCGGCGCCTCGATCGCCCGGACGCGATGCCATCCGCCGTGCTGGTGCCGCTGATCCACCATGGCGGCGCCGACCGCGTGATTCTCACGGTGCGCAGCCACGACGTCGAGCACCACAAGGGCCAGATCTCCTTTCCGGGCGGCGCCGTGCACGCGGCCGACGCGGACCTGGCGGCGACGGCGCTGCGCGAGACCTGGGAGGAGATCGGCGTCAGGCCGGAGGACGTGGAGCTGCTTGGTCAGCTCGATGACATCGTCACGATCTCGAACTTCGTCGTGGCGCCGTTCGTGGGCGTGATCGGGCACGGGCCGTACGAGTTCGTGCCGAGCCCGATCGAGGTCGCCGAGGTGATCGAACCACCGCTGGCGCACCTGCTCGACCCCGCCACCCTTGTCTGGGAAGCGCGCGAGGGCGAGGCCGGCGCTTCCCGCCACCCGGCCCTCTGGTACGAGGGGCATCGCATCTGGGGCGCGACGGCGCGAATGCTCTACGGCTTCCTCCAGCTTCTGCGCGAGCCGCCCGCGCGCTAGCGCGGCGCCGGCGCCGACCGTGCGGGTTCAGGGCGCAACCGGCGCCTCTGGTGCGCCTCAATGCGCCGGCCGATCGCGGGCTGAGCCCTCTGCGCCAGGAACGTAGAACCGCGACCCCGTCAGCTCATCGGGCAGGTGCTGCTGTTCCAACGGTTCGCCGGGGGCGTCATGCGCGTAGCGATAGCCCTTGCCGTAGCCGAGCGCCCGCATCAGGCCGGTGGGCGCGTTGCGCAGATGCAGCGGCACAGGTGCGTTGCGCGTGCGCTGTGCTGCCTCGCGGGCGGCCGCGTAGGCCCGCAGGGCGCTGTTGCTCTTCGGCGCGAGCGCAAGGTAGATCGCAGCCTCGGACAGCGGCAGCACGGCCTCCGGCAGGCCGATGAAGTGCACCGCCTGCTGCGCGGAGACGGCGAGGCTCAACGCCTGCGGATCCGCGAGGCCAATATCCTCGGCCGCGAGGATCACCATGCGCCGCACGATGAACAGCGGATCCTCGCCCGCCTCAAGCATGCGCGCCATCCAGTACAACGCGCCGTCGGGATCTGAATCGCGCAGCGACTTGATGAAGGCGGAGATCGCGTCGTAGTGCTGGTCGCCGGCGCGATCATAGCGGGCCGCGCCGTGCTGCAATGCAGCCGCTACTCCTTCCACGGTGATGGCGCTGCCCTCGCCCACGTCCGCCGCCGCCAGATCGAGCGTGTTCAGCGCGAGCCTCGCATCGCCGGCCGCCGACCTCGCGAGCGCGTCGATCGCGTCCTCGCTCACCGAAAGCCCCATGCCGCCCAGGCCGCGATCGCCGTCGTCAAGCGCTCTGCGCAGCAGCGTGCCGATCGCCGCCGCGTCGAGCTGTTGCAGCACGAACACGCGCGACCGGGAGAGCAAGGGCGCGTTGACCTCGAACGAGGGGTTTTCCGTCGTGGCGCCGATCAGCGTGACGGTCCCGTCCTCGACGTAGGGCAGGATGGCATCTTGCTGCGCGCGGTTGAAGCGGTGAATCTCGTCGATGAACAGAATCGTACGCCGCTCTCGCAGCGCACGCGCCTCGGCCACCGCCCGGCGCAGATCGGCCACGCCGGCGGCGACGGCGGAGAGTTGCACCAAGCGCGCCCGCGTCGCACCGGCAATCAGGCGCGCGAGCGTTGTCTTCCCGCAGCCCGGTGGACCCCAGAGCACCATCGAGGGGACGCGATCGGCGTCGATCGCGCGTCGCAGCAGCGTTCCGGGCGCGGTCAGCGCCTCCTGCCCGACGAGCTCATCGAGCGAGCGCGGCCGCATGCGGTAGGCGAGCGGCGCGAAGGGTTGCTCTTCCGACTCTGGGGCCACGCGCGCCGGTTCGGCGGCGGCGAAGAGCGCCGGCTGCTCGCCGCCCGTGGCGGCGCGGCCCCGAGGCTGGCGCGGATCCATGCCCCAAGTATAGCCCGGATAGGGCAACCGCGGGTCGGACCCAAAGGCATTGGAACCGAGCTATATCGGCGGATATCGGCATGAGATTTGGATAGCGAGGCGGTGCGACTAGGAGCGGCGCAGCCGATGTGGATGAACCGGCAAAGTCACCGCCGTAGCGGGTTCCCGACATAGGCGAAATGTAGCGAGCTATATCGTGATCCGCGGCGAGAGTGTGGACGCAGCGTGTGCGCTGGTTGCAGGCCACAGCGCCACCGGCCGCGGCGATCTGCGGATGGCGCGTTCTCGCGGCGGAGGGGACTAGCGCGCCTGGCAATCGCTGCGGGGCCGGGCCTTAGACGGCGAGGTGGGCGATGGTGACGCCTTCACCGCCGGCGCGAGACTCCGCCGGCTCAAAGTCGCTGACGAGCGGACTCGACGCCAGTGCCTCGCGTACGACGCGGCGCAGCGCGCCGGTGCCCTTGCCGTGAATGATCCGCACAAACGGCAGGCCGGCGAGGTACGCCGACTGCAGGTACTCCTCGATACGTGGGATCGCCTCTTCGGCGCGATGGCCGCGCACTTCGAGCTCGAGCCCCGGCGAATCGGGTCGCGGCGGCAGGGTGATCGGGATCGGGCGCGATGCGGACGCGGCAGCGGCCTGCGCGACGCGCTCTACCTGGTCCTGCTTGATCCGCATGCGCAGGGCGCCGAGCTGGATGTCGAACTCGCCACGGTCGTCCGGCGCGCTGAGCGCCTCCCCCGTTTGGTCAAGGCCGCGTACCGTCACGCGGTCTCCCGGGCGGATCGCGGCGGGCGCCGCGGGCGGGGGCTGCCGCCGCTCTGGCTCTCGCCCGCGCAGGTGGTCCAGCCGAGCGCGTACCTCTGTCGCCGTCGCCTCCGCCTCGGCCAGGTCGGCCGCGGTCGCCGCGGCCGCGGCTGCAGCCGGCCGTTCGGTGCGCACGGCGCGCTGCAGGCGCCGCGACGTCTCGCGCATCTCCGTACGCAGCGAGGCGAGCTCCTGCTCGGCCTCGCTGCGTGCGGCGTCCCGCAGGGCGGCGCGTTCCAAATCGAGTTCCGCCAGTTCACCCGCGTAGCGGCTGCGCAGCGCTTCCGCCTCGGCAGCGGCCTGCTCCACGGCCAGGCGCGCCGCACTCGCGCGGTCCCGCTCGCGTTGCAGGTCCGCCAGCAGGTCGCCTACGCGCTCCTGTTCGGGACCGGCAGCCTGGCGCGCTTGCTCCAGCACGTCGCGCGGCATGCCCAGTCGTGCGGCGATCGCGATCGCGTTGCTGCGGCCGGGCAGGCCGACGGCCAGCCGGTAGGTGGGCGCCAGCGTCTCGGCGTCGAATTCGACGCTCGCGTTCATCACCCCGGGCGTCTCGTGGGCGAAGACCTTCAGCTCGCCGTGATGCGTGGTCGCGATCACCGTGCAACCCTGCTGCAGCAGCCGCTGCACGATGGCGCGGGCCAGCGCGGCGCCCTCCTCCGGATCCGTGCCGGCGCCCAGCTCGTCCAACAGGACCAGGCTGCGCGGCCCGGCCCGCTCCAGTACGCCGACGATGTTGCGCATGTGGGAGGAGAAGGTCGAGAGCGACTGCTCGATGCTCTGCTCGTCGCCGATGTCGGCGTAGATCGCATCGAAGGCGGGGACGCTGCTGCCCTCGCTCGCCGGGATCGGCAGCCCGGCCAGCGCCATCAGCGCGAGCAACCCGGCGGTCTTCAGCGCCACCGTCTTGCCGCCGGTGTTCGGTCCGGTGATCATCAGCACACGGAAGGCGCCGCCGGCGTAGAGCGTAATCGGCACGATCTCGCCCTGCAGCAGCGGGTGCCGTGCCTGCAGCAGCCGCAGCTCGGCCGGCGCATCCACCAGCCAGGACTGCGTCTCGCCCTCCTGCGGCAGGTCGTGGGCCTTCAGCAGCTCGCCAAGCCGCGCGGCCGCGAGCACGACATCGAGTTCGGCCAGCAGCTCGACGTTGGTCTCGATCTGCCCGGAGACGTCCGCCACCAGCTCGCTGAGCTGGCGCAGCACGCGTTGCGCTTCGCGCTGCTCCTCCAGCCGCAGCTCGCGGTACTGGTTGCCGAGATCGACCACGCCAAGCGGCTCGACCCAGAGCGTGGCGCCGCTGCCGGAAACGTCGTGCACGATGCCGCGCAACTGCCCGCGGAAGTCGGCCTTGATCGGAATGACGTAGCGCCCGTCCCGCTCCGTGATCAGGGCTTCCTGGGCGACGCCGCGGGCGACGGCGTTGGTGAGAATCTCCTGCAGTCGCCCCTGCAGCCGATCGTGGACGATGCGGGCCTCACGACGCACGGCGGCCAGCGCCGGGCTGGCGGTGTCCGCGATCTCGCCGCGCGGCGAGATGCAGCGCACGATCTCGTTCACGAGGCGCGCCGGGTCGTACATCCGCCGGGTCAGGTCGGCGAGCAACGGGTACTGCTGCGCCAGGCGACCGATGTTGCCGCGCAGGGTGCGCACCGCAACCAGGGTGCTGTGAATCTCCAGCAGTTCGGCGGGCTCGAGCACGCCGTGCAATGCGGCCTTCTCGGCGTGGGGCCGCACGTCGTGCGCCCCGGCCAAACCGAGGTTCGGCCGCCCGGCGCGCAGCCGCCGCGCCTCGGCGCCGAGCGCCTGCCTCTGTGCGGCCTCGGTGCGGGACGCGGCCGGCCGCAGGGCAAGCGCCGCCTCGCGGCCGGCGCTGAACGCCGTCAGGTCGGCGAGGCGCGCGAGCACCTTATCGAACTCGAGCGTGATCAGTGTCTTCTCGTCCGTCGCTTTCGTCCCTTGCGGCCATTCGGGTGGTCGGAGCGCGTCCGCGCTCGTTGGCAGGCACAGAAACGGCGCCCATTGGGCGCCGTGGCCACCTGCGCTGCCGGCGAGCTTCGCCGGCCCTACATATCCTGCTGCACGTGGGCCTCGCCGCTGGCGGTGATCACCCACGTCTTCATACCATCCCTCCGGCCGCCATCTACAAGGTAGCCCTTGCGCACACAGCTCGCAATCACGTCCGGAAAGTTCTGCGGCCGCCGCGTCCGCGACCGGGTGTAGCCCTCGACCAGGTCCCTGGTCGTCACCCCCTGGCCACCGTGGCGATGGTAGTGATAGTAGGCGATGGCGAGCACCCGATCGGGGTGGGAGTCGAGGCGGCGCTGCGCCAGATACTCCGCCACGGGAATCTCGGTCGAGGGCAACGACTTGCTCGCAGCCACTTCCGGCGGCTGGGAGGCGTGCGCCGGAGCGGCGCCCTCTTTCAGTAGATACGTCAGCACAGCGCTGAAGGCGAGCGAACGAAACGGCTCCGGCTGGTCTTCGGTGACCCGCCGGGCCCGCGTCAGCGCAAGGCGCAACTCGTCATCCGCGTCCGCGGCCACGGGGCGCAGGGCGCCTCCACGCTCGGCGCCCGCGACGTCGCCCGCGGCCCGAGGATTCATAGCGGTCAACTCCTCCATCGTCAGGTATAGCTCTTGACCTATAGCTTAGCACCGATGGATAGCAAGTCAATTGGAGAGTTCAGAGCCGCCCATATCCGACGCTACGTAGCGACGACGCGCGACGACGATGGCCTGGACAGTACACATAGTGCATAGCTAGCGTAGCAACTGACCTATGTGGACGAGCGGTGGGATCGCGTGGCAGCCGCCACCCATTCCAGTGACGGTGGCAGCGCTGCGGCGTGGTCGGGGCTCTCGCGAGAGCACGGCGCTTCAGCTTTGGCCCCGGCGTTCGAGGGCGGGTGGTGCGAGCGCCGCCCGCCGCCGCGCGGGGGACCGCTGCCCCCCGACGGCGCGGCCGAGCGCTGGCGCGCACACGACGCGCGCCGGCCGATGGCGACTGAAGGTCGCAGGGCGCTTGGCGGACGCGCTAGCTGGATGCTGTCGCTGGCGCTGAGGCGCTCAGGCGAGCGAGAGCGTCGGCAACGGCGCTGTCCTGCTCCGGCAGCACCGTGCGCGGATCGAGCAACAGCCGGCCCTCCTCGATGCGGGCGATGATGGGCGGCGCCTGACGGCGCAATCGCGCGGCGAGGAGCTGCGGACTGGCGTCGTCGATCGCGAGCACCGCGGTCGCAACCCCTTCCTCAGGTAGGCTGCCACCGCCGATCATCGTGCGCGAGGGCAGGACCTGGCACGGCAAGGGGCAGAGCTCGCCCCAGGTCGCCGCGCGCGCCGCGATCCCCGCGGCGGGCGCGGCGATCATGCGCCAGGCCGGAATCTGCTCCAGGGCCTCGCCCGCGAGGTAGTGCTGCAACGTGGCGGCGAGCGCGGCGATGCTGGTCTTGTCCATGCGCAGGGCGCGGGCCAGGGGATGACGGCGCAGCTGACTCACAAGCTCCTGCCGTCCCACGATGATGCCGGCCTGCGGTCCGCCGAGCAACTTGTCGCCGGAGAACGCCGCGAGATCGACTCCCCCGGCGATGCTCGCCTGCACGGTCGGCTCGGGCAGCAGGCCGAATGGGCGGGTGTCGAGCAGGCAGCCGCTGCCCAGATCGTCCAGCAGCAGCACGCCGCGTTCGCGCGCAAGCTGTGCCAGCTCGCCAATCGACGGGAAGGCGGTGAAGCCGATCACGCGGAAGTTGCTGGAGTGGACGCGCAGCAGCGCGGCCGTGCGCTCGCTGACCGCCTCGGCAAAGTCGCGCAGGTAGGTGCGATTCGTCGTGCCGACCTCGATGAGCGTCGCGCCGCTCTGTCGCAGCACGTCGGGAATCCGGAAGCCGCCGCCGATCTCCACGGCCTGGCCGCGGCTGACGATCACTTCGCGCCCCTGGCAGAGGGCGCTGAGCATCAGCAGCAGCGCCGAGGCGTTGTTATTGACGGCGATGCCGGCCTCGGCGCCGGTCACCGCACGCAGCGGCTGCTCCAGGTGAGAGAGGCGGCTGCCACGTTCGCCTTCCGCCAGGTCGAATTCCAGGTTGGAGTAGCCGGCCGCCACCGCCTGCATGGCCGCGATCGCACTCGGCGAGAGCGGCGCCCGGCCAAGATTGGTGTGCAGGATCACGCCGGAGGCGTTGATCACTGCCAGCAAAGACGGAGCGCGCAGCCGCTCGAGCAGCTCGGCGCCGCGTCCGGCAAGGCTTTCGGGTGAGGGCGCCGGACGCCCGGCCAGCAGGGCGGCGCGGGCTTCGGCAACGGCCTGCCGCGCCGCGGCCGTGCGCAGCGGTCCCGCGGGCACGCCGCTCAGCGGCGGCAGGGCCAACAATCGGTCAACCGAGGGCAGGTCTCGCGGCGAGGCCATCGCACGTTGCTCGCGGCAGCCGCCACTGCTTCGCGGCGGCGTCGATCGGCATCGTAGCACGGGTGGCTGGCGGACCCGCTCGTTTGCCCCTTCTTCTGGCCGGCCCCTATCATGAATGTACAGCCGTAGCCAGTCGCGCCGGGCGCGATGCCAGACGGAGGGTTTCCGAGAGGAGTGGTTCGTGAACCTGCGCATCCCCGGTCCCACGCCGTGTCCGCCAGAGGTGTTGTCGGCGCTCAGTACGCAGATGGTCGATCACCGTGGCCCCGAATTCGCCGCGGTGCTGGAGCGCGTGACCGCCGGGCTCAAACGGGCGTTCCGGACCGAGAATGATGTGCTGGTTCTGACCTGCGCCGGCACCGGAGGGCTCGAAGCGGCCGTCGTCAATACCCTGTCCCCGGGTGAGCGCGTGCTCAGCGTCTCGATCGGCGAGTTCGGCAAGCGCTTCGCCGCCATTGCCGAGACGTACGGCGCGGAGGTGACGCGGCTCGATTTCGAGTACGGGCAGGCCGCCGATCCCGGCCGGCTCGATGAGGCGCTGACGACGGATGCCTCGCTTTCGGCCGTGCTGATCACGCACAACGAGACTTCAACCGGGGTCACGAACCCGTTGCGCGAGCTGGCCGAGGTCGTGCGGCGGCACGGGAAGCTGCTGCTGGTCGATGCGGTCAGCAGCATGGCCTCCGTGCCGTGCGACGTCGATGCCTGGGGGCTTGATGTGGTGGTCTCCGGCTCGCAGAAGGGCTGGATGGTGCCGCCGGGCCTGGCGTTTGTCTCCATGAGCCCGCGGGCCTGGCGGGCCCACGACCGCTCGCGCATGCCGCGCTTCTATCTGGACACCGGCAAGGCGCGCGAGTCGGCCGCGAAGGGCCAGACGCCGTGGACGCCGGCAGTCTCATTGTTCTACGGCATGGACGTGGCCCTGGAGATGCTGGAACAGGAAGGCTGGGAGTCGGTGTTTGCCCGACACCAGTGCTGCGCGGACGTCGCCCGCCGCGGCGTGCGCAGGCTGGGTCTGGAGCTGTTCGCCGACCCGCCCTTCGCCTCCAACACCGTGACCACGGTGCGGGCGCCGGAGGGCGTGAGCGTCGCTGATCTGCGCACGGCGCTGCGCGAGCGTCACGAGATCGTGCTTGCCGGCGGACAGGGGCCGATGGCCGGCAAAGTCTTCCGCATCGGTCATCTCGGCCTGGTCACCGAGGCGGAGGTGCAGGCCGTCATCGACGCGCTGGCCGTCGAACTACCGAAGCTCGGCTTCGTGCCGCCCGTCGGCATCGGCAGCAGCCCGGCATAGGCATGCCGCGGCTGCCGCTCCGGCAAACTTGAACGAACTCGATGCGCGGGCAGCCCGGCCGGGCTGCCCGCGCGGCATGTGGCCTGCTGGCCTCCGAGGATGATCACCGATGACATGCAGGATTCTCGTGGCCGACCCGATCGCGCCCGACGGTGTGGCGATCCTTGAGCGCGCCGGCACGGTGGATGTGTGCACCGGCCAGTCCGCCGAACAGCTGATCGCCCGCATCGGTGGGTACGACGCGCTGGTCGTGCGCAGCGAGACGAAGGTGACGGCGGCCGTGATCGAGGCGGGCGCGCGGCTGCAAATCATCGGCCGCGCCGGCGTCGGCGTGGACAACATCGACCTCGACGCGGCGACGCTTCATGGCATCGTGGTGGTGAATGCGCCGACCGGAAACACGATCTCGGCGGCGGAACACACGATCGGGTTGATGCTGGCGCTGGCCCGTCACATTCCGCGCGCCGATGCCTCGCTGCGCCGTGGCGAGTGGAAGCGCAGCGACTTCGTCGGCGTCGAGCTGCGCGGCAAGACGCTGGGCATCGTCGGACTGGGGCAGGTGGGTTCGGAGGTCGCGCGCAGGGCTGCCGGGCTGGCGATGCGCGTGATCGCCTTCGATCCGTTCGTCTCCGAGGAACGGGCGCGGGCGCTCGGTGTCGAGGCCGCGCCGTTCGAGCGCGTGCTGGCCGAGGCGGACTTCCTCACCGTCCACACGACGTTGACCTCGGGCACGAAGGGGCTGATCGGCGCCGAGGAGCTGCGCCGCATGAAGCCTGGCGTGCGCCTGATCAACACGGCGCGCGGCGGCATCATCGACGAGGCGGCGCTGCTGGACGCGGTGAAGTCGGGGCACGTTGCCGGCGCGGCGATCGATGTCTTCGTCAAGGAGCCCGCGCCCGACACGATCCTGGCGCAGGACGAGCGCATCGTCGTCACGCCGCACCTCGGCGCCTCGACTTCGGAAGCGCAGGAGCGGGTGGCGATCGACGTGGCCGAACAGATCGTCGGCGTGCTCGGCGGCGAGCCCGCGGCGTATGCGGTCAACGCGCCGATGATCGCGCCGGAGACACTCTCCGCGCTGCGCCCCTTCGCCGAGGCAGCGGTGATGGCCGGCTCGCTGGCGACGCAGCTCAGCAGCGGACAGCTCGGCGCGGTCGAGATCGCCTACACGGGCGAGTTATCGCTGCACGACACGGGCCTGCTGCGCGCCGGCGTGATCCGTGGCCTGCTCAAGCCGGTTTCCGAAGAGAACGTGACCATCGTCAACGCCGACCTGGTCGCGCAGCACCGCGGCCTGCGCATCACGGAGCGCAAGGACCCGCACGGAGCCGACGGCGGCAGCCAGGTGGCCGTGCGCGTCACGACCAGCACCGGGGCGACCGACGTGGCGGCGACGGTTGAGCACGGCGAGCCGCACATCGCCATGCTGGACGGCATGCACGTGGACGTGAGTCCGGCGTCACACAACCTGCTGATCCTCGACAACCAGGATATTCCCGGCATGATCGGCCGGGTCGGTACGCTGATGGGCGAGTTCGACATCAACATCGCCTCGATGCACGTGGGGCGCCACCGGGCGCGCGGCCGTGCGGTCATGGTTCTCCAACTCGACGAAGCACCGACCGAGGCACAGATCCGCCGGATCGAAAGCATTCCAAACGTCTTCTCCGCGCGGCTCGTGCGGCTGTAGGAGCCGTGCTGCGGGAGAGCAGCGTCTGGCAGCCGGTGAAGCCGGTCGCGCTCACGCGGCGTGCCCGCCGCTCGCGACCTGGCCGCGCCTTGGCCGGCGCCTGAGCGCCGCGCCAGTTCAGGTGCGCGAGGCATTGCGGAACGCCCTTCGTGCGTTGCGACAACTGGAAGAGATGGAGGGTCCACGGTGTGGCGTCGTACGGCCTCGCCGTCACGCTCAGTTGACCGACAGTGCGGGCCGAGCTGAGCGAGGGCCGCGATCCTCAATCAAGGCGCCTTTCGCCCGCGACGCGCCCGCCCCACCGCGTACCCAACTCGCCGGGGCAGCCTCCGCCAGGCCCGGACGCGATCTTTACCGAACCTTTACACGCAGTCAGCTTGACAGCCCCGCGGGCCGTCCGCATAGTGCGAGGGCGAAGCGGGGTGCGGGCACCCTGCGGCCTTCTGTCGGCTGCTTGTTGCCGGTGGCGCGGTCACCGGATTGCCGTTCCCCGACCCGACGGAAGAAGAAGAGATGGGGCACCGCCGCGGCAACCGCAGGGCGCCGGGCGGAGTCCACCGCACCGTGTAGCCGTGCCAGAAACCGAGGGGAGGACAGAGATGACGCGCTCGCGACTGCTGCTCGGGCTGCTCATGGCAGCCACACTTGGCGTCTTCGCCGCGACGCCCGCGCTGGGGTATGGCCAGGAGAACTGGCAGATCGGCCTCGCCGGCACGGGAGTCGCCCCTGGCACCGGGGTAGGCTTCGGCTTCTGGGGCTGGTGCGCATTCGGCGGTGGAGTCAGCTCCGGGAACACTGGTGATTGCCAATTTGCCCAGTACTTTCACGGCCCGGCCGGCAGCGGCTTTACCTGTCATGAGAGCCTGGATATCTCCGCGTGGACCGCAGGTGGCGGCACGTTCGTCATCACGGGCACCGTGTCCGTGAACCCGGCAAACGTCACGGCGCCATGCCTGGCGTTCTTCCCGGGCTCAGCCAGTTTCGCCGGGTTCGACAGCGGCATTCCCGCCGTCGCGGGCCATTACAACCTGGGCGGCCTCGGCCCCGGACTCAGCGGTGAGTTCCAAATCCAGGTGACACAGATACCGTAGCGCCTTCACGCAGGTGACGCGGGCGAGGCCGTCCCGAGCGAGGCGGGGCGGCCTGGCTCGCGCGTCGCATGATCCGCCGGGCTGCTCGGCTCGGCACGCCGATGGGCGAATTCGACGCCGACCTCTCCCCGACGCACGCAGGACGTCGTGAGGCCCGCCTCCTCGCCGTGACGGTGCAGAAGCTTGACGAAGCGCCGAACGCAGCGCTGCCCCGCCGCATCGAAAGCATTCCGAACATTTTCTCCGCGCGGCTCGGGCGGCTGCAGATAGCGCCGGCCCGAGGCCCGGCGCCGACGGTGACAACGGCTCGCCAGCGACGCGGTCTCCGGTGCGACGTAGATCGCGGAAACGCTGGTTTGCAGCACACCTGCTGAGGTGTCTCAAAACCGTGGGCGTGACCGCCCGCCGCAAGAGTTGTGAGGCAGCCAATGCCGGGTCGCAGAACGCGTCGTTGAACCCGGTACGTTCCCGAAAATGGGGCTTCTGTCGGCTCGCCGGTGGTGCAGACGTGCCACTGCGTGCTGCCGACCACGATGCTGACCTCACCTCCTTGGGGACCCGGTCGAGCGGTGGAGCTGGTGCGGTGACCCAGCCGTTCCCCCGGGATCCCAGGCAGATGCGCCCGATTCTGGCCGCCCTGCTGCGGTGCCTCCCTATGCTTAGTGCCGCGTCATTAGTTGTTGCTGTGCAAATGAGGGCCGCGGATACCGGTCCGCTCAAAGAGATTGCCGGCGCCACGACAGCTTGCGGCAGGTAGGAATCCACAGGGCCCGCTTTATGCTTGAAGGAATTCAACGCGCAGCTCAGATGAAGTTTGGCTTTGTAGTTCTCGACTTACTTCTCCCACCGCACCAAGATGCGGCGAAAGCGGTTCATCGAGCTCACGGTTCGCTAAGAGCCTATCCCGATAGGTGATGAGCTGCGAGACTGGAGGGAGAACGGAGGCAGCGGGGGCAGCGGGGGCCGTGATGGACAGCACAAACCGCAGCAGTGGCGTGCAGGAACCGCGGTACTGGGGCATGCCGGATGCCCTCT
>DATGEL010000090.1 GCA_035310145.1 Dehalococcoidia bacterium | reverse complement strand
AGAGGGCATCCGGCATGCCCCAGTACCGCGGTTCCTGCACGCCACTGCTGCGGTTTGTGCTGTCCATCACGGCCCCCGCTGCCCCCGCTGCCTCCGTTCTCCCTCCAGTCTCGCAGCTCATCACCTATCGGGATAGGCTCTAACAGTCCTATACGAGCGAAGAATCAGTGAAACCGAGCCACGCACGCCATTGCACACGAACGAGCGGCAAAGTTTGCTCGGCTTCGCGCTGCTTGCGAGCGATGCGGCAGGGATGGACAGATCGGAACGGCAAAGCAGCCTGGCCAAGTGTTTCGGCCTCCTCGAAGCGATCGGCTTTGATATACAGTCAAAGAACCGATGAGTCATATCTGCATATTGTGGCTACTTCCGCGCCAGGTAGATCAGCGTGCGGGCCAGGCGGACGAGGCTTTCGAGGTTGTGGGCGGGCAGGAAGCGGACGATGCAGGGCAGGGCGGCGGCCATGTCCCTCGCGAAGTGCCGGCAGCGTCGCCTTCTACGAGCTGGCCGTGTCCTGAGCGAGCAAGGGCAATACGGTCTGCGCGAACAGCCGGGTCATTTCCAGCCGCGGCAGGTCCTGGAAGACGAGGAACGTCCAGGCGAAGCCCGCGCGGCGATACGCCTCCAGCCGTTCCGCGATCGCGTCCGGAGGGCCGGCCAGCGCCGAGGCGAGCCTGGCGCGACCTTGAGCGACGGTCAGGTCACGGTCGGCCGACCAACGCGCGAGCGCCTGCTCGTAGGCGGCGCCGTTCTCCGCGATCAGCACCGTGGCGTTGTGCGTGAAGCGCAGCGCCGACGGGTCGCGGCCCGCTTCGCGGCAGTAGTCCGCAAGCAGGGCGCGGTAGGGCGCGTAGCCTTCAGGCGCGAGGTCGAAGCCGATGTTGCAGGAGTCGGCGACGCGGCCGACAACGCGCAGCAAATGGCGCCTGCCGCGCCCGCCGATCAGCACCGGCGGCCCGCCCGGCGTGAACGGCGCCGGCTCGCTGCCCGCCGAGAGGCGCAGGCCGGCGCCTGCAAACGTCTTGCCGCCGGCCCAGAGGGCGCGCATCGCCTGCACCGCCTCGGCAAGCGCGGCGGCGCGAGCGCGGGCGCCGCGCCAGTCGAGGCCGTGCGCGCGGGCGTCGGCCTCGCTGCCGCCGCTGCCGAGGCCGAGGATCAGCCGCCCGCCCGTCACGCGGTCGAGCGTGGCCGCCATCTTCGCCATCAGGGCCGGCGGGCGGTAGGGATTCGCCAGCACCAGGGGAATGCCGGTGAGCCGCGGGCAGGTGGCGAGCAGCGCCGTCAGCGCCGTCCAGCACTCGACGCCGGGTCCGAGCAGATCGTAGAGCGTGGCGCCGTCGTAGCCGAGCGCGTCGGCCTCGCGCCAGACCGCCTGCACCTGCGGCCAGCTCCAGCCGCCCTGGTGGCAGCGGATCGCCAGCTTCACCGCGCGGCTCCGGCAGCGGGCAGGCCGTCGAGAAAGGCGACGATCGCGCGCGCCACCAGTTCCGGGCGCTGCAGCGGCACGTCGTGGATCGAGTCCTCCAGCCAGACGACCGATCCGTGCGGCAGGCGGCGCACGGCGGCCAGCACCCGCTCCTGCTTCTGCGCCACCTGCTCCGCGCCGCCGTTGAGCGCGGGCAGCACCAGCACGGGACAGGTGACCTCGGGAAAGCGCGCGGGCGTGTCGGCCTCCCAAAGCGCCCGCACAATCTGCAGGTGGCGCTCGAAGCTCAGATACGGCGCCACCGTGTCATCCGGCGCCACGGCGAAGCCGGCCATGATGATCGGCTCGAACTCCGGCCGCCAGTAGGGCGCCAGGTCGCCGCCGCGGATGCGCTCCAGCAGTTGCGTGCGCGGCGTGCCGGCGATGCGCGGCGGCGCCAGGCGCTTCTCCGCCTCCTCCCAGCTCAGCCCGTCGGAGCGGGGCGAAAAGATGCCGCCGTCCACCAGCACCAGGCCGGCCGCGCCGCCCGGATTGCGCGCCGCGAACTCGACCGCCACGTTCGCGCCCCAGGAGTGGCCGGCGATCACGGGCTGCGCGAAGCCGAGCGCCTCGATCAGCGCCGCCACGTCCGCGGCGGTGCGCTCAAAGCCGTAGCCCGAATCCGGCGCGGTGCTCAGGCCGTGCCCGCGCTGATCGACGGCCACGACGCGGGCGTGCTCCGCGAGCAGCGGCGCCACGAGGTCCCAGATGCGCGCGTTGGAGGCCAGCCCGTGCAGCAGCAGCAATGGCCGGCCCGTGCCGCCCCAGTCGTAGAGGTGAAAGCGCAGCCCGTTCGCCGCCACGTAGCGTTCGTTCGCGGTAAGACTCATCTTCGCGTCACTTCCGCCGGGTTGAAGTATTAGCAGCGCGGGCAAGGTAGCCTACTGTGGAGGGCGGCTGCCTCGTCCCAGTCTAGCGCGATCGGCAGGCGCCGGACGCCGCGGAGCACCCTGATGGAGCAGTTCGAGGTTGCCGTGCTCGGCGCGGGCGGCGCCGGCGAGAACATCGCCAAACCGCTGGCGCAGGCTGGCAAGCGCGTGGTCCTGGTCGAGGAGGCGCGCATCGGCGGCGCCTGCCCGTTCGTGGCCTGCGTGCCCAGCAAGGTGATGCTGCGCTCGGCCGAACTTCGCCTGCTGCTGCGTCACGCCCCTGAGCTGGGCGCGAGCGCCGCGGCAATCGATGCCGGTGAAGGCCGCGCCGCCTATGCCGCCGCCGTGCAGCGGCGCCGCCGCCTCGTGCCGCACGACGATGCGGACGGCGAGCGCCTGCTTGGAGAGGCCGGCGTCAGACTGCTGCGCGGCAGCGGCCGGATCGCGCGCCCCGGCCTGCTCGCCGCGGGCGAGCGGGAGATCGGCTGGCGCGACCTGGTGATCGCCACGGGCTCGGCGCCGGCCATGCCGCCGATCCCTGGCCTGGACACCGTGCCCTGCTGGACGAGCGACGAGGCGCTGACCAGTGAGAAGCTACCCGGCTCGCTGGCGATCCTGGGCGGCGGCCCGGTGGGCTGCGAGCTCGCGCAGATCTTCGCCGCCTTCGGCGCGGCCGTGCACCTGATCGAGCAGGCGCCGCGCCTGCTGCCCGCCGAGGAGCCGGCGATCGGCGATCTGCTGGGCCAGGCGCTGGCCGCGGACGGCGTGCAGCGTTGGCTCGGCGCTGAGCTGAAGACCGCCGAGCGCTCGGCAGCGGGGGCGCGGCTGCGGCTGGCCGACGGCGCCGTGATCGAGGTCGAGCGCGTGCTTGTGGCCACGGGCCGCACGCCGCGCGTGCAGGGACTCGGCCTGGAGGCGCTCGGCATTACGCCGGGCAAGCAAGGCCTCGCCATCGACGCGCACTGCCGCGTCGTCGGGCAGACGCGCGTCTGGGCGGCGGGCGATGTCGCCGGCATCGAGCCCTACACGCACACGGCCGAGTACCAGGCGAAGATCGTCGTGGCCAACCTGCTCGGCGACGCCGCCACGGCGGACTACCGGGCGATTCCGCGCATGGTCTACACCTGCCCACCGGTCGCGGCCGTGGGGCTGACGCGGGCGCAGGCCGAGCAGCGCGGCCTGCCCGTGGTCTGGGCTGCGGCCGACCTGGCTACGACACCACGCGCCGAGACGGCCGGCACGGAACTGGGGCGGCTGGAACTGCTCGCGGACCCGGCCCGCGGCGTGCTGGTCGGCGCGTCGGCGATCGGCGAGCAGGCGGATTCCTGGCTGGGCGAGGCTTTGCTGGCGATCCGGGCCGAGATCCCGCTCTCCCGTTTCGCCGAGGTCGTGCATGCCTTTCCGACCTACAACCAGATGTACGACCAGGTCGTGCCGCAACTGCTGCAAGCGATGTCCGTTGCCGGCTAATCCGACCAGCTTCGGCGCGGGATGTAGCGGAATCGCCCAAAAGTAACGGCAGGGTTCTACTCCTTCGCACTGGCGATCCGGCCCCGATGGATGTAGCATCGGCCAACGGACGGGACAAAGATGCAGATGGAACTCGACGTTCGACTCCGCTGCCGAAAGGAGACGCCCCATGCCGAACCCACAGTGGTTTACGCTCATCCGCTTCGACGGGCGGCCGGAGTGCCTGACGGGCGTCTGCCAGGCGCGAACGCCGAAGGAGACCCTGCAACTGCTGGACGACTGGCAGCAGCGCTTTCCCGTGCAAACCACCGTCGTCTTCGACCCGCACAATCGCCCGGTCGAGCGGCAGATGCTCGAGTGGCTAAGCGTCGGCTCACCGCCGGACCGCCGGCAAACGGCGTAGCCGGCGCTGCGCTCAGCCGTTGTGCAGAGAGGGTGCTTGCTCGCATCGTCGGCCGCGCCGCCACGTTGACGAAACGCGGGCGTGACCGCTAAGCTGATACTCGACAATTGAATAGCAACCACTCTTATCCAGAGAGGTGGAGGGAGACGGCCCTGCGAAGCCCGGCAACCGAGTCCGCCAGCAGGCGGGAAGCGGTGCCAACTCCGGCCCGGTTCACCCGGGCGAGATAAGAGACGGACAGCCGGATACGGCGTGCACGCCTCTTCTTCGCAACCGAAGAAGGGGTTTTTCGTTGTCTCTGCGCTGCCCCGGGAGGAAGACGATGACCTTCGCCACTGCCCTGCGCTGCCGGGAGTGCGCCCGTGAGTATCCGCTCGCGGCGCTGCACGTCTGCGAGTTCTGCTTCGGCCCGGTCGAGGTGGCCTACGACTACGCCGCCATCGCCCGCGCCACCAGCCGCGGCCGCATCGCCGCCGGGCCGGAGACGATGTGGCGTTACGCCGACTTCCTGCCCGTCGATGCGGCGCAGCGCATCGACCTGCACGCCGGTTTCACGCCGCTGGTGCGCAGCCGCAACCTGGCGGAGCGGCTCGGCCTGCGTGAGCTCTACATCAAGAACGACACGGTCAATCCCACCTGGTCGTTCAAGGACCGCGTGGTCGCCATCGGCAGCTCGAAGGCGCGCGAGCTGGGCTACAGCACGCTCGCCTGCGCCTCCACGGGCAACCTCGCCAACAGCGTCTCGGCGCACGCCGCCCGCGCCGGCATGGAGGCGTACGTCTTCATTCCCAGCGACCTCGAATCCGGCAAAGTCCTTGGCTCTGCCATCTACGCGCCGCACCTGATCGCCGTTGATGGCAACTACGACGAGGTCAACCGCCTCTGCACCGAAGTCGCCGACCGCTACCCCTGGGCCTTCGTCAACATCAACGTGCGGCCCTATTACTCCGAGGGCAGCCGCACGCTCGGCTTCGAGACGGCGGAACAGCTCGGCTGGCGGGCGCCGGACCACTGCGTGGCGCCGATCGCCAGCGGCTCGCTCTTCACCAAGATCTATAAGGGGCTCAAGGAGTTCGAAAAGGTCGGGCTGATCGGCCCAGTGCACACGCGCATGTCCGGCGCCCAGGCGGACGGCTGCTCGCCCGTGGCCACAGCCTACCGCGAAGGCTCGATGAACTTCCGCCCCGTGAAGCCGAAGACCATCGCCAAGTCGCTGGCGATCGGCAACCCGGCCGACGGCTACTACGCCCTGCGCCAGCTCAAGGAGACGAGCGGCGCCTGCGCCTCCGTCTCGGACGCCGAGGTGATCGAAGGCATGAAGCTGCTGGCCGAGACGGAAGGCATCTTCGCCGAGACGGCCGGCGGCGTGGTGATCGCCTCGCTGAAGCAGCTCGTGGAAACGGGCCAGATCGGGCGCGATGAGGTCACCGTGGCGTATATTACGGGCGCGGGTCTCAAAACGCAGGAGGCCGTGGCCGAGCACGTCGCGCAGGCGTACCACGTCTCGCCGCAGCTCGAGGCCTTCGAGGCGCGGCTGGGGCTCGGCGTGGAGCAGCGCCAGGCGGCGCCCGTCGAGGCGCGGTAGCCCGGCGCAGCGGCCGCGGCCGGCGATCAGACGATCAGAGGATGCGGCATGGCGACCAGGCGCGTCCGTCTCACCTTCCGGCCGGAGCTGATCACGCTGCCGATCATCTACGAGCTGGGCCACCAGTTCCAGGTGGTGACGAACATCCGCATGGCCGACGTGGATGAGCACGTCGGCTGGGTCGTGCTGGAGCTTGAGGGCGACGCCGGTGAGATCGAGCGCGGTCTCGACTGGGCGCAGGCCAAGGGTGTGCGCGTCGATCCGATCGAAGGCGATGTGGTCGAAGGGTAGGGCGTAGGAACGAAGGTTGCGGCGCTGGTATGCCGAATCAACTGCGCCCGTCACGGCGCCCGCGAGACGATGGGGATCGCGCAAGCCGGCGGACGAGCCCGGCCCGCAAGAACAACCCGTCACTATTCGCGTTTTCCAACAGGAGCGAACCGTTGAGCGTGAAGGTCAAGATTCCCACTCCGCTGCGCCGCATCACCGGCCAGCGCGACATCGTCGAGGGCGGCGGCGCCTCGCTGGCCGAGTGCATCAGCGGTCTGGATGGCCAGTTTCCCGGTCTGCGCGAGCGGCTCTGCGACGAGCAAGGCGAGCTGCGCCGCTTCGTCAACGTCTACATCAACGGCGAGGACGTGCGCTTCCTCTCCGGCCTCAGCACGCCGCTGAAGCAGGGCGACGAGGTCGCGATCGTGCCGGCGGTGGCGGGGGGATAGGACGCAGGTTGTAGGGCGCACGGCGCAGGGTGGCGCGCGGAGGCGAGGCGGTTGTCTCCCCACCGACGCCGCGCCCCATTCCCTACGGCCCACGCCCTACAACCTGCGTCCTTTCAGGAGACAACATGCAGCGCTACTTCGAGGACTTCCGCGTGGGCGAGGTCTTCCGTGCGCCCTCGAAGACGCTGACCGACGCGCACTTCCTCTTCTTCTCCGGCCTCACCGGCGACAGCCATCCGATTCACTACGACGTCGAGTACGCGAAGGGCACGCGCTTCGGCCGGCCGCTGGCGCACGGCCTGCTGCTCGTGGCGATGACGGCGCTGGGGGCGGGCGAGCTGTCGCAGTCGTTCGAAGCCTCGATCGTCGCCTTCGTTGAGCAGTCATCGCGCTTCCTCGGCCCGGCCTTCATCGGCGACACGCTGCAGCCGGAGCTGGAGGTCGCCGCGCTGGAGCCGCGCACCACCACCGGGCTGGTCACCTTCAGCAGCCGGCTCACCAACCAGCGCGGCGAGACGATCCTCGAAGGCCGGCACAAGTACATCGTGCGCAAGCGCGGCGCGAAAGGTGGCGATGGAGCGAGTGGAAGCTGACGCGAGCGCCGCACACTTCGAGACGCTCTGCGCCGAGATTGACGAGCAGCCCGAGACGGTGACGCGGCCGCTGGCGCCGCCGATCGTCACGGCCGCCGTCTTCTCCGTGCCCACACTGGAAACGGTGGACGACCTCTACGAGGGCCGCGCCGCCGGGCACATCTACACCCGCGACGGCAATCCGAACCAGGAGGCGTTCGCCGCCCTCGTCGCGCGGCTGGAAGGCGCGGAAGCGGGTGTGGCGGCCGCCACCGGCATGGCCGCGATCACGGCCGCGATCCTGACCGGCCTGCAGCGTGGCGACCGCATCGTCGCCGGCCATGAGCTGTACGGCCGCACGATGGCGATGCTGCGCGGCCCGCTGGCGGCGCTCGGCGTGAGCACGGAGTTCGTCGACCTCTGCGACAGCGACGCGGCGTCCCGCGCCCTGGCCTCGCCGGCGAAGCTGGTGTTCGCGGAGTCGGTCAGCAACCCGCTGCTCAACATCCCCGACCTGCCCGTGCTGGCGGAGCTGGCGCACGGCGCCGGGGCGCGCTTCGTCGTGGACAACACCTTCGCCACGCCCTATCACTGCCGGCCGCTGGCCTTCGGCGCCGACGCGGTGCTGCACAGCGGCACCAAGTACCTTGGCGGGCACAGCGACGTGACGATCGGTGTGCTGGCCGCTGATGCGGCCTTCGTCAAAGCGGCGCGCGCCACGCTCGTCACGTTCGGCGCCACGGCCAGTCCCTTTGACTGCTGGCTGACGCTGCGCGGCATCAAGACGCTGGCGCTGCGCATGGAGCGGGCCTCGGCCAACGCCGTGCAGGCGGCGCGGTTTCTTGCTGAGCAGCGCGGCGTGTCGCGCGTCGCCTATCCCGGCCTGGCAAGCCACCCGCAGCACGAGCGGGCGACGTGTCTGCTGAGCGGCGGCTTCGGCGCAATGGCCGCCTTCGAGCTGAAGGGCGGTGAGCGGGCGGCCTCGGCCTTCGTGCGCGGGCTGCGCCGCATCAAGCTGGCGCCCAGCCTGGCCGATGTGAGCACGACGATCTCACATCCCGCCAAGACCTCGCACCGCGGCTATGCGCCGGCGGAACGCGAGGCGATCGGCATCACGCCGGGGCTGATCCGCCTCTCGGTCGGCATCGAGCACGCGGACGACATCATCGCCGATCTGGCCGCCGGGCTCGCGGCCGTCGACGCGGCGGGCTGAAGGCCGCCCCTCCGCTATGCATCCCCGCTCCGTATCGGCGAAACTGAACCGGAGCAGGGAAGCGAGCCGCGATGACGCAAACGGAGCTGGTTCCCGCGACCTCAGCGACCGCCGATGCGCCGCCCGTGCCGGACGGCGCCACGATCGTGCTGCGCGGCGTGAGCAAGTGGTACGGCGACAAGGTTGCGCTTTCCGACATCAGCTTCGCGATCGGCCCCGGCGTCACGGCGCTGCTGGGGCCGAACGGCGCCGGCAAGTCCACCACGCTCAAGCTGCTGACCGGCCAGTTGCGCCCCAGCCGCGGCGTTGTGCGCGTGCTGAGCGAGCCGGTGGTGGACAATCCCGCGCTCTACCGCCGCATCGGCCTGGTGCCGGAGCAGGAGAGCCTCTACCCACAGATGACGGCGCGCGGCTTCATCGAATTTGCCGCGCGGCTCTACCGGTTGCCGGACCCGGCCGCGGCTGCCGAGCGGGCGCTGAAGCTCGTGGCGCTGCTGGACGCCGCCGACCGCAACCTCGGCGAATTCAGCAAGGGGATGCGCCAGCGGGTGAAGGTCGCGCAGGCGCTGGTGCACGAGCCCGAAGTGCTGGTGCTGGACGAGCCGCTCTCCGGCGCCGACCCGCGCCAGCGCGTGGAGTTGATGGGTGTCTTCGACCAGATGGCCGCCACCGGCGCCACCGTGCTGATCTCCTCGCACGTGCTCAGCGAAGTCGAGCGCATGGGCAGCAACGTGCTGGTGCTGGTGGACGGCAAACTCGCCGCCGAGGGCGACTTCCGCCAGATCCGCGAGCTGATGAACGACCGTCCCCGCCGCCTGCGTGTGCTCTGCGAGCGGCCGCGTCTCGTGGCGGCGGCGCTGGTGCAGTTGCCCGGCATCGTCGAGCTGCGGCTGCAGGACGGCGGGCTTGAAGTCGAGACGAACGACGCCCGCGCCTTCGCCGTGGCCGTGCCGCGGCTGGCGCGCGACGCCGGCGCCCGGCTGACCGGCGTCGAGGGGCTGGACGAGGGGCTGGAGAGCGTCTTCCGCTACCTGGTGGAGTGAGCGAACGCGATGGCGGCAGGCGAGCAGGTACGAACACGCGGCGGCGCGGGCGGCGCGCCGGCGCTGGCGATCTTTCAGGCGAGCCTGCGGGCGCTGCTTACCGGGCGGCGCTGGATCGTGGTCGCGGTGCTCGACGCGATCTTCGTGCTGCTCGCCGTCCTGCTCGCCACGCAGACCGATGCGGCGTCGCACCAGCTACACCTGGTTGAGCTGTTTCACCGCCTCGGCCTGCCGGCGCTGCTGCCCTTCGTCGCCCTGCTGTTCAGCACCGAGGCGCTGGGCGCGGAGGTGGAGGACCGCACGCTCATTTACCTCACCTTGCGGCCACTCTCGTCCGTCTCGATCGTCGTGGCCAAGTTCGCCGCGGCCTTCGTAATCACGCTGGCGGCGACCTGGCTGCCCTTGCTGATCAGCTTCGTGCTGCTCGGCCTAAACGACACGCCCGCCGGGCAACTGCCGGCGCTGCTGCTGGCCGGCGCGATCGGCAGCGCGGGCTACTGCGCCGTCTTCCTGCTGCTCGGCCTGCTGCTGCGTCGCGCCTTGCTGATCGGCGCGATCTACATCCTCACCTGGGAGGGCGCGATCGCCGCGCTCTCGACCTCGGCCGCGCACCTGAGCGTGCGCTTTTACACCTTTGGCGTCTACGCCGGCATCCTGCGCCGCGACGAGTTTTTGAACGGCGAACCGTATCCGGCGCCCGCCGGAGCCTTCATCTTCCTGCTGCTGGTGGTGCTCGGCGCGCTCTGGTGGACGGCGCGGCGCCTGCGCCGCACAGAGCTGAAGTAGCGCGGGTGAGCGCATGCACCGCCGCGAGGGCACGGACCGCGGCACCCCGGCAGCGCCGTCGCCTCGCTGCCCGCACCGATTGACCGCAGCATTCGCGCATCGCAGACTGCGGATGTCTGTGATGGATTGTACAAAGCCGGTCTCCGCGGAGGCGTGCGATGACGAACGCCGCTAGCTTTGTCAGCGCCAGGGACGCCGTGATCGCCCGCTTAACGGCCGTGGCGAACGACGACGATCGCATCGCCGCCTGCTGGCTCCAGGGCAGCCTCGCCGATGGCACAGCGGACGCCCTCTCCGATATCGACGCCTACCTTTCCGTGCCCGACGAGCAGTTCGACGCCGTCTTCGCGGCGCGGCACACCCTGGTGGAACGCCTGGGCGAGGTGCTGTTTTTCGCGGACGGTCTGATCCCGGGGCTGCATGCCGTCAACGCGATCCTCGCCGGTCCGGCGAAACTGGACCTGTTCTTCGAGCGTGCGAGCCTGTGCGCCGAAGTCCAGCGGCCCGCACTGCTGTTGCTCGTCGACAAGGCCGGCCTGGCCGCGTCGCTGACAAGCGGCTGGGAACCGCCCCTGGCGAGGGTTGCGGGCATGGTGCGCACCACCTTCAACGGCACGCGCCAGGGCGGGCTCTGGCCAATGCGATTGCTGTTGCGCGGGCAGTGGGCGATGTTCGCCAGCGTGGAGCTGCGCTTCATCAACGAAAACCTCGCCATGATGATGGCCGTGCAGCACTACCCGCGGCTGCTGTTCAAGAACCCGTTCACCATGACCCGGCTGCTGCCGCCAGAACAGCAGGCAACGCTCGAAGCGCTCAGCGCCGCCGTGATGGATGGCGTGGTGCGGCGCGACCTTGCGGCGCTGCGCGACCTGCACATCCGCGCCTATGACCTGTTTGTGCAAGAGGGCAAGGCCGCGCTCGCGTCGCTGGGGCTGCCCTATCCAGGAACCGAGGCCGGCGACGCCGGCCAGCGGGCGATGTATGCGCGCCAGTGGCCAACGGACATACCGCCGAAATGAAGCAGCCAGGTCTTCTCACGCAGGTGCGCAGGCAGCCGTGCAGCTATCCGCTCCGCGCGAACCCTTCGGATATACTGGTGCGCGGCCGGCGGCGCCGGCTGCGCGTCCACGAACATGCGCAGATACGTACAGGGAGGGACACGATGCAACGCAGCAGCGCACGGATTCTGACCAGCCACGCGGGCAGCCTGCCGCGGCCGCCCGCCTTGCAGCCGCTGCTGCTGGCGCGCGACGAGGAACGGCCCTACGACGCGGGGGCGTTCGAGCGCGAGGTGCGCGGCGCCGTCTCGGCCGTGGTGAAGCGGCAGATCGAGTCCGGCATCGATATCGTCAACGACGGCGAGGAGTCGAAGCGCAATTTCACGACCTACGCGCGCGAACGCCTCTCCGGCTGGGAGGGGCGGGAGCGGCAGGAGGGCGCGCCGCTGGCGATGATCTACGGCCGCGACCTGGCTGACTTCCCCGAGTACTTCGCCGGCCGCGGCAACATGGCCGGCCGCGAAGCGGTCTGCACCGGGCCGCTGCGCTACACCGGCCAGGCGGCGATCCAGGCCGACATCGACCGCTTCAAGGCCGCGCTGGCCGGCGCCTCGGTGACGGAGGCCTTCCTGCCGGCCGTCGCGCCGGGCACGATCGAGCACTGGCTGCGCAACGAGTACTATCCCAGCGACGAGGCGTACCTGGAAGCGATCGCCAACGCGATGCACGAGGAGTACGCCGCGATCGTCGGCGCCGGCTTCATCCTCCAGATCGACGACCCCGACCTGCCGGACGGCTGGCAGATCAACGCCGGCATGGACGTGCCCGAGTACCGCCGCTTCGCCGCGCTGCGCATTGAGGCGCTAAACCACGCGCTGCGCGACCTGCCGCCGGAGCGCGTGCGCTTCCACATGTGCTGGGGCAGCTATCACGGGCCGCACAAGTACGACATTCCGCTCAAAGAGATCGTGGATCTGGTGCTGAACGTGCGCGCCGAGGCCTACTCGATCGAGGCCTCGAACCCCTGCCACGAGCACGAGTGGCAGGTCTGGGAGGACGTGAAGCTGCCGGCGGGCAAGATCCTCATGCCCGGCGTCGTCGGTCATGCGAGTGACTTCATCGAGCACCCGGACCTGATCGCCCAGCGCCTGGGCCGCTACGCCCGCGCGGTGGGGCGCGAGAACGTGATCGCCGGCACCGACTGCGGCCTCGGTCCGCGCGTGGGCCATCCGGAGATCTGCTGGGCCAAATTCGCGGCGCTGGCGGAGGGCGCCCGGCTGGCGACGAAGCAACTCTGGCAGCCGGCCGCGGCGAGGGGATGACGACGATGGCAACAGCCTTTCGCGCCGATCACGTGGGCAGCCTGCTGCGCCCGCCGGAGGTCCTGGAGGCGCAGCAGGCGCTGGCCCAGGGCCGTATGCCGGCCGAGGAGGTGCGCGCGATCGAAGACCGCGCGATCCTCGACGCGCTGGAACTGCAGCGCCGAGCGCGGCTCGACGTGTTCTCCGACGGCGAGTTCCGCCGCCGCGCCTGGGCCAGCGACTTCGCCGCCGCGGTCGATGGCTACGTGGACGGCAGCGCGCCGGTGGCGCTCGCCTGGAGCGGCGGGCGGCAGGCGGCCGTCGCGCAGCCCGCCGTGCCCGGCCGTGTGATCGGCGAGCGGCTGCGGCAGCGCCGCCGTCTCACCGCGCACGAGTCCGGCTTTCTCAAGGCGCACGCGCCCGGCCCGTTCAAGATCACGATGCCCGCGCCGTCCTACATCGCCGCGCGCGGCTACAAGCCCGGCGTGACCGACCGCGTCTATGCGAGCCGCGCCGAGCTGCTGCGAGAGATCGCCGCGATCGTGCGCGCCGAGATCGCCGCGCTGATCGACGAAGGCGTGCCGTACATCCAGCTCGACAATCCGCACTACCCCGACTACATCGATGCGTCGCGGCAGGCGCGGTGGCGGGAACTGGGCGTCGATCCAGGGCGGGCGCTGGCCGAAGACATCGCCGCCGACAACGCCGCGCTCGCCGGGCTGGATCGCGGCCGCGTGACGATCGGCCTGCACATCTGCCGCGGCAACAGCCGCAGCGCCTGGCACACGTCCGGCGGCTACGACCGCATCGCCGAGCAGGTCTTCGGCGGCGTCAATGCGGACCGCTTCCTGCTGGAGTACGATAGCGAACGCTCGGGCGGCTTCGAACCGCTGCGTTTCGTGCCGCGCGGCAAGGTCGCCGTGCTCGGCCTGATCACGACGAAGAGCGGCGCCCTGGAAGATGCGGATGCGCTGCGCCGCCGCATCGAGGAGGCGGCACGCTATCTGCCGCTGGAGAGCCTGGCGCTCAGCCCGCAGTGTGGCTTCGCCTCGGTCGCGGAGGGCAATCTGATCACGCCGGAAGAGCAGCAGCGCAAGCTGGAGCTGGTGGCGGACACGGCCCTCGCCGTCTGGGGCTGAGCGCGGGGGCGGCCCTCACCCTCACCTCATCTGTGTGGCCCCTCTCCCTCTCCCAGTATTGGGAGAGGGAGAGGGGCGATCGGGCGTTGCTAGAGCAGGAGGGCGTTGGGTTAGCGGCACGCCGGGGTCACGGCTGCGCCTCTACCGGTGGCCGCACAGCCGCGCCTCCAGCCTCAATCATCCGTATCAAGATCTCCCCTTCCCCTAGAATTGGGGGCACGAGAGATGGACCGGGGGATGGGGGCCACGCCGCGCCGCCTACCCCGTCAGCCCCGGCACCACGAACTCGCCGTCGCGCAGGGCGTTGCGGCGGCGCTGGCGGTCGGGGCGGATCTGCGGGTTCCACTCGATCATCTGCCAGAGCACGCCCAGCCCCGACTTCGGGTGCACCAGCACCTCGCGCCGCACGGCGTTGTCGAGCGATGGGTTGACCAGCCGCGCCCCGCACTTCTCCGCATCCTCCATCGCCGCATCCAGGTTCGTCACCGAGACGCCGACGTGATGGATGCCCGGCCCGCGGCGGCGCAGAAACTCCGCGAAGATGCCGCGCTCGCCCAACGGATGCTCGAGCACGATCAGCATGCCGCCCAGATCCAGCACGGCGCCGTCGTTGATCGCGCGTTCTTTCGGTGGGTGGCGCCAGAGCAGCTTTGCGCCCAGCAGCGTGGTCGCCGCCTGCACCGCCGCATCCAGGTCCGACACGGCGATGGCGATATGGTCGATCTCCTCGACTTCGAAGCCCATGGTGTGCGTACTCCTCGTTCGGTCTGGCAGATCGCGCGCCGCGGCGCGGTTGCGTGACAGGCCAGCGCCGGGCTGGGTCTACTATACGGTCCCGCGGTGAGCAGCGCCCGTACGAGCCGGTGCGGCAGTTTCGCGCGAGGCGGCGGCCCGGCACAATGCTGGCAGCAGCCGGCGGCTCGGGAAACACGGGCCGCGCTGGAGAGGACGTGAGCGATGAAAGCAGCGGTGTACTACGAGACGGGCGGGCCGGAGGTCTTCCGCTACGAGGAGATGCCGGACCCGGTCTGCGCGCCGCGCACGATCGTGGCGAGGGTTGAGGCGGTAAGCATCGAGGGCGGCGACGTGCTGCACCGCGCCGGCGGCGAGATGGCCGGACGGCCGCACATCGTCGGCTACCAGTGCGCGGGCACGATAATCGAGGCGGGCGAGGGCGTCACCGAACGGCACGTCGGGCAGCGCGTGGTGATCACCGTGCCGTACGGCTCGCACGCCGAGAAGGTGATGGTCGGCGCCCGCGGCAGCTGGCTGGTGCCGGACGGCATGGACATCCGCACGGCGGCCTGCATTCCCATCCCCTTCGGCACGGCCGACGACTGCCTGTTCGAGTTCGGCCGCCTGCAGGCCGGCGAGTCGGTGCTGATCCAGGGCGGCGGCGGCGGTGTGGGCCTGGCCGCGATCCAGCTCGCCAAGCGCGCGGGCGCCACAGTGCTGGCCACGGCTTCCAGCGACGAGAAGCTGGAGCGCCTGCACGCGTTCGGCATGGACACCGGCATCAACTACCGCGAGCGCGAGCTGGTGCCGGCCGTGCAGGAGGCGACCGGTGGGCGCGGCGTCGATCTGGTCGTCGATCCGGTGGGCACGACCTTGCAGGGCAGCCTCGCCTGCCTCGCCTACCGCGGCCGCTGCATTACCGTGGGCAACATGGGCCGCTCCGACCGGCGGCTGGACGTGTCCAACCTGGCGCGCGGCAACCAGACGCTGACCGGCGTCTTCCTGGGCGCCGAGATGCAGGGCGAGCGCGTGCAGCAGCTGATCGCGCGGCACATCGCCGACGTGGCGGCGGGCAAGCTGGAGGTCGTGATCGACCGCACGTTTCCACTCTCAGCAGCGGCAGCGGCGCACGCCTACATCGAAAGCCGCAGCGCCTTCGGCCGTGTCTTACTGATTCCTTAATTCTGGGCGATTCCAGCGGCGCAAAGCGCGAAGTTCGTTCCGCAACGCCTGCGGGGCACGTACCATGCTCGCAGGGGCCGGTGCGGCCGAGGGTTGCAGGGCAGGGTGCAGAGCGGAGCACTTTCAGGAGCGACGCCCCACCCTTCTCTCCTCTACCCGCTACCCTAACAGATGGTTTCATAACCGGCTCGAGTTCCCGCTTGTAGGTGTGCGATCGCACCTGAACGCCGGTTTTGAAACCATGTCTAAACCCTCCCCAGGTGCAGTGATGCTCTCCCGGCTGAAGCGGCTCGACTACAAGTGGCTCGTGGCGATCGTCTTCATGTTCGGGCTGTTCATGGACATCCTGGACAGCACCGCGGTCAACGTCGCCATCCCCCGCCTGCAGGCCGACTTCCACAATGCGCCGCTCTCAACCGTCGAGTGGACGGTGACGGGCTACCTGCTCAGCCTGGCGCTGTTCATCCCCGGCGCGGGCTTTCTCTCCGACCGCTTCGGCACCAAGCGCACCTTTCTCGCGGCGATGGCGATCTTCGTCGCCGGCTCGGCGCTGTGCGGGCAAGCGCGCAGCATTCAGGAGCTGATCGTCTTCCGCTTCGTGCAAGGGGCGGGCGGCGGCATGATGACGCCGGTGAGCACGGCGATCCTCTCGCGCGAGTTTCCCGGCGAGGAGCGGGCCAAGGCCTCGGCGCTGATCTCGGTGCCCGTGATCTTCGCGCCGATCCTCGGGCCG
>DATGEL010000089.1 GCA_035310145.1 Dehalococcoidia bacterium | reverse complement strand
CGTGACCTCGGCCGTGTCCTCGATCGTGGCGTCCTCATGTTGGATGGCGCGCAGCAGGCCCGCCGCCTGGCGCATCGTCTCCATGCGCCCGATCGGCCAGCGCACGCTGCTGAGGCCGTCGAGGCTGATGCGGATCAGGTTCTCGACCGCGGCCTTGCGCAGCGGCATCTCCTCCACCGGGCTGCGCTTGCCCAGCTCACGCCCCTGCACCCGCCGCAGCGGCCCGCGAATGCCGCCGTACTCGCGCTTGATCAAGTAGTCGATGCGCGAGTCCTCGACCACGGTGAACAGGTCGGAGGCGAGTTGACGGTCTTCGAACAGGTCGAAAAAGCGTTCCATGTCGGTGAGCGCCACGCCGTCGCCGCCGGCGCGCTCGCCGCGCGTGTTGCCGAAGAGGGCCCCTGGCCGCTCGAAGCGCATGCGGAAGCTGTCGAACTCCAAATGGCCGGCCTGGTGCGTGGCGTAGACCTTGTAGACGGCGAAGTTCTCGCCCTTGTTGCCCGCTTCTTCGACCACGGGCGGCAGGAAGACCGCCGTGCCGTCGGTGCTGGCGCGCTCGGTGCTCACCCAGCCCACGCCCTTGTCGGCCAGGGCGCCGGCGGCCTGGATGCTGACGTTGGTGCCGGTGAGCGCCTTGCAGTACATGCGCAGCACCTCGCCCACGCGCACCAGCTCCACGCGGGCCGAGAGCAGCTCGATCACCTCCTCGCCCTTGCCGGATTCCAGCCTGAAGAAGGCGAGGCCACCGTCCTCGCTCGCTTCGAGGATCTTGCGCCCCTCGCCGTGCCAGGCGTCGAGGTCATCGAAGCGGACGCGCATCAGCACCTCGGGCACGCTCTTGAGGAACTCCATCGCCGCCGCGCCCGACTTCGGCGCCAACAGCTCCGAGAGCGTGAGCAGGCGGTTGTGCAGCTCGTTGTCGAGCTGGCCCAATGCGCTGGCGCTCTCCGCGAAAAAGGGATACGCCTGCCGGCCCGCCTTGCGCGCCACGGCGGACGAAAGCAGCAGGAAGCGCGTGCGCTGGTCGGGGTGCACATGGTGCAGCAGACCGGGGCCCTTCTCGAAGTAGACGCGCGCGTCGGCCCAGCTCGTCTCGGCGACGACGGTGGCGAAGCCGAGGAAGGAGCCGCGATCGGCGCGTTCGAGGCTGCCCATCACTTTGGGGGCGATGCCGAGGCAGGCGGCGGCCAGCTCGTACGAGCGCGAGGCGAGCGTGTCGATGAAGCGCGCCAGCGCCCGCGCCTCGGCCAGGTTCACCTGCTGAAAGAGCGCCGGGCTGATCTCGAAGAACTGGGACGCGAGCGAGCTGGACTTCCAGTTGCCCTTGTAGAGCTGGCGGCCGAGCCCGGCCCACTCGCGCATCTGCTGGATCGAGAGACCGCCCAGTCCCTCGGCGCCGGCCTTGAAGTACGACGAGGCGAGCGAGGCCGACTCCTCGGCCAACTCGCGGCCCGTTTCCGCCCAGCGGCGCAGCACGGGGAACGGCATCAGCGAGGCGAGCGCCGGGCTGGCGCGGAAGAATTCGCCCGCCGCCTCCCATGAGCGCAACGAATGGCGCGCCAGCGCCGCGCCGTCCTCCGCCCAGAGGCGCAGCTCCTGCTCGGTGAAGGCGCCGGTCATCTCTTCAAGCGCCTGGCGGAAGTCGCGCGGCAGCGAGACGGGATAGCCGCCCAGGATCTGGTCGTACTCATTGGCTAGACGTTCAGCGAACCGTTCCATGGATCGTGCCCCGCCTTCGGGGCCTGGTCGTACCCATACCCCGTCGTGCCGCCCTGCGGCTGCCATGCAGTCATATGGATATCGGAGCTGGCGGAGACGGCGCGCGTCGGGTCGGCGAAGTTGCCGAACTGCACTTCATCCGTCTGCGTATCGAGGATAGCAAAGCTGAGCTGGAAGTCGTTGCGCGGGTCGCGTGGCTCGCCGGCCGAGCCGGGGTTGATCACCAGCACACGCCCCACGCGTTCGGCCATCTGGTAGTGCGTGTGGCCGAGGATGACGATCTCGGCGTCGTCGATCTCGGCGCAGCGGCGCAGCGTGGGGCTGTTGGGATAGACGTACTCGCGGTGCGGATCGAAGGGGCTGCCGTGCACGACCAGCAACCGCTTGCCGTTCACCTGCACGCGCAGGTCGAGCGGCTGGGCGCTGAGGAAGTCGCGCAGGTCGGCCTGGATCCAGGGCGCGGCCTGGGCGCGCACGCCATCGCGGCTGAAGAACGTCTCTTCATGGTTGCCCTGGATGATGCGGGCGTCACGCTCGCGCAGCCGCGCCGCGACCTCGTTGGAGAAGCGGAACTGGTAGATCGCGTCGCCGGCGCAGATCAGCTCGTCCACGTCGCCCATCGCCGCCAGGGCGCAGTCCAGCCCGGCGATATTGCAGTGGATGTCCGAAACGATACCGATTCTCATAGGTGACAGGTTACAGGTGACAGGTGACAGTAGGGTCAGAAAACCGCAGCCAGGCAGCCGTGGCCGGCTCTTCAGCGTTCATCTGTAACCTGAAACCTGTCACCTGTCACCTACTCAAAGATGGAGGAAACGACTTCCTCGATGCTGCGCTGCACTTCGGCGTCGTCGGTGAGCGCCCAGACGACGCCCACCTGGCAGGCGCGGCGGGCGGGAATGCCCTTGGCGATCAGCTTGCCGGCGTAGATCAGCAGGCGGGTGCTGACGCCTTCGCCCAGGCCGTGCTCGCGCAGGTTGCGGACCTTCTCGCCCAGCTTCGCCAGCTCCACCGAGGTGGCCGCGTCGACGCCCGACTCCTTCTCGATGATCTGCGCCTCGACCTCGCGCGGCGGGTAGGTGAAGTCGATGGCGATGAAGCGCTGCCGCGTGCTGTGCTTCAGGTCTTTAAGGGCGCTCTGGTAGCCGGGGTTGTAGGAGATGACGAGCAGGAAGCCCTCACGCGCTTCGATCACCTGGCCGAGCTTCTCCACCGGCAGCAGGCGGCGGTAGTCGGTGAGCGGGTGGATGAGGACGGTCGTGTCCTTGCGCGCCTCCACCACCTCGTCCAGATAGCAGATCGCGCCATGCTTCACGGCGCGGGTGAGCGGGCCGTCCATCCAGCGCGTGCTGTCGCCCTCGAGCAGGTAGCGGCCGACGAGGTCGCTGGCGGTCAGGTCTTCGTGGCAGGCGACGGTGACGACGGAGACGCCGGGCCCATCGCCGTTCACGGCCGGCGTGCTGGTCGTGCCCTGCTCCTTCATCACCGTCAGCGGCCGGCCGAGCTTGTAGGCCATGTACTCGACGAAGCGGGTCTTGCCGCAGCCGGTGGGGCCCTTGAGCAGGACGGGAATCTTCTGCTCGAAGGCGGCGCGGAACAGCTCGATCTCATCGCCCACGCCGACGTAGTACGGCTCGTGCTCGGGCGTGTACTCTTCGATCGCGTACTGCCGGTAGATCTGGTCGCTCTCGGTGGTCATCGCATCGTCATCCGTTCACGCCGGCCGCCCGGCCAGATGTGAAGGCCGCCTCGCGGCGGCCCCCGTGCAAAAGCTCGCCTCGCGCTGCGCCCGCCGCGCCTGCGCGGGCCGTTCTCTTGCCTTATGCTAACTGGCCGTCTGCTCAGGCGCCACACCGGCGCCCGCGGTGGGAGGCTTAGCGGCTGCCGGCGGCGACCAGCTCGTCCCAGCGGCGGGCGACTTCGGCTTGCGCCTGCGCGACCGTGCCGCTGTTATCAATCACGACCGTGGCCTCGCGCGTACGCTCCTCGTTCGAGAGCTGGGCGGCGATGCGCGCCTGCGCCTGCTCGGGCGTGAGGCCATTGCGAGCGATCAGCCGCTGCTCGGCCACGGCCACCGGCACGGTCACGACCCAGATCTGATCGACCAGGTCCTGCCAGCCGGCCTCCAGCAGCACCGCCGCCTCGATCACCACGACCATGCGGCCGGCGGCGCGGAACTCGTCCAGCATGCGCGCCATCATGCGCTTCATCACCGGCCAGATGATCGCCTGCAAGCGTTCGCGCTGCGCCGGATCGCCGAAGACGATCGCGCCGAGCGCCTTGCGGTCGATCTCGCCGTTCTCGGCCACGATCTGCTGGCCGAAGGCATCGACCACGGCCTGCCAGCCCTCGGAGCCGTGCGTGTACGCCTCGTGGCCCACCTTGTCCGCGTCCACGATCGTAGCGCCGCGCGCGGCCAGCGCCTCGGAAATGGTGGACTTGCCGCTGGCGATTCCGCCGGTGAGACCGATCACGATCATCTGCACACCATGCCGCCAGGTCGTTTCAGAGCGCCGCCATCGTAGCAACGGCCTTTCCAGCCGGTCAACAAACGATCCAGCGCCGAACGCCCATCGGGGTCGGCTCCTACGCGCGTTGCGCCGGCAGTAGCGGAAGAGGCAGCCCGCCGCCGAAGATAGGGAAAAATCGCCGAGGCGACGTTGAGCGGCCCGCTGGCCTTTCTCGATGAGTCAGGGGATCCCGGCGCGCCGGCGTTCGGCGGCAGCCGCCTTTTCGTCGTCGGATTGGTTCTCTTCGCCGATCGCGCGGTGGCGGCGGCCTGCGATGCCCGGATCGACCAGTTACGCGCCGAACTCGGAAAGCCGAACCGCTACGAGTTCCACTTCCGCACCAATACCCACACGGTGCGACAGATATTCTTGCAGAGTGCTTCATCGTTCCCGTTCATGTACTACGCTGCGGCGATCACGAAACCAGAACGCGGCGTGAACAAGCCCGAGGAACTCTATCTCGATGCCGTCGCACTCGTGTGCGCGCGGGCTGGCTCGGCCCTGGATGGCGCACGTCTCGTTGTCGATGCCGGCAGCCGCGACAAACGGGCGCGGCAGCGACTGGCGATTGCGATCCGAAACCGGGTCAACGGTGAGGCGGGCCGGACGCTGCTCGCCGAAGTCAGAGAGCCCAGGAGTCAGCGCGTCAGAACTTGATTCAACTTGCCGACTACATGACCGGCGTCGCCAGCTGGTGGCAGGCCGGCAAGCGCGGCGCAGAGGGATACCGCCGCCTACTACGGGCTCGCGAAGGCGGCTACTGGCCGGCTGAGTGAGCAGCAACACGAAACCCCGCGCGTTGCGCTGCGGGGTCTGTGCGTCCCGGCTCCTATCCCTCGCGCTTGCGCCGAGAGAAGGCGGCCATTTGCGACCACCGTTCGGAAGCCGGGCGATTCATCTAGAGTATACCGCAACTCTACGTCCTGCGCGTACAGTTGCTGAGGCGTGAGCGGTTACGGATGGCCATCGTTTGCTTCGGGCCGCAGCGTCCTTCATGCGCTGCCGGCGCGCACGCCCGGGGCGCCGGCGCTGGCGAAACCGAGCGAATAGAGGTCGTAGTACATGCCGCGGCGGGCGATCAGTTCCTCGTGCGTGCCCTGCTCCACGATCGCGCCGTGGCGCAGCGCCACGATCCGGTCGGCGTTGCGCACCGTCGCCAGGCGGTGGGCAATCACGAAGGCCGTGCGTCCGCGCAGCAGCTTGCCCAGCGCTCGCTGCAGCCGCGCCTCCGTAGCCGAGTCGATGTTCGCCGTCGCCTCGTCCAGCAGCAGGATCCGCGGCCGGCGCAGCAGCGCCCGCGCAAAGCTGACGAGTTGCCGCTGGCCGACGGAGAGGTTGACGCCGCGCTCGCGCACGATCGTGTCGTAGCCCTCCGGCAGACGCGCGATCAGCTCATGCAGCCCCACGATCTCGGCCGCCTCCTGCACCTCGGCGTCCGTCGCCTGCAACCGGCCCAGGCGGATGTTGTCCGCGATCGTGCCGCTGAACAGGTACGGTTCCTGCAGGACGATCCCCATCTGCCCGCGCAGCGAGGCGAGCGTCACATCGCGGATGTCGTGGCCATCCACCGTGATGCGCCCGCCGGTCACGTCGTAGAAGCGTTCCAACAGGCTGATGATCGTGCTCTTGCCCGCACCCGTTTCGCCCACCAGCGCGACGGTCTGCCCCGGCTCGGCCACCAGGTTCAAATCGTGCAGCACGGGGATCTCGGGCACGTACGCGAAACGCACGTATTCAAAGGCGACGCGACCCAGCACCGGCGGCAGCTCGATCGCACCGGGCCGGTCGGCGATCTTCACCGGCTCGTCCAGCAGGGCGAAGACGCGCTCGGCCGCGACCGTGGCGCGCTGCAGCGTACTGTACTGCTGCGTCACCTGGCCGATCGGGTCGAAGAGGCGGTTCACGTACAGCGCGAAGCCGACCAGCGCGCCGACCTTCAGATCGTGCGAGAGCACGAGCGAGCCGCCCACGGCGATCACGACCGCGATCGCAATCGCGTTCACCAGGTCCACCAGCGGGTTGATGATCGCGGAGACGCGGCTCGCTTCGAGGTTGGCGTTGAAGTTCTGGCGGTTGACCGTGCCGAAGCGGCGGCGGTTCTCGTCCTCACGCGTCAGGCTCTGGATGATGCGCACGCCGGAGACGTTCTCCTGCAGGCTGGCGTTGACGATGGAAATCGCGGCGCGGGTGCGTACGAAGCTTTTGCGGGCGTAGCGCTGCCAGACGGCAATAATCCCGAACAGCACGGGCAGCGAGATCAGCGTCACCAGCGCCAGCCGCCAGTCGAGCGCCAGCAGCGTGAAGACGATGCCCACGGTGGTGAGCGAGCTGGCGATGATGCTGAGCAGGCCGCTGCTCAAAAGCTGCTGCAGGACAGAAATGTCGTTCTGGGCGCGCGACATGATCCGCCCGGTCTCGTTGCGGTCGAAGAAGGCGATCGGCAGCACCTGCAGGTGCCAGAAAACGTCTTCGGAGAGCCGGTAGAGCGCCCACTGGCCGGCGTAGGTCATCGAGTAGCTCTGGCCGTAGGTCGCGAACCAGTTGACGAGCTGCATCAGCACGAAGCCGAGCATCAGCAGCACGAGCCCGTGCATGTCGTTCCTGGCGATAAAGTCGTCGATCGCGAGGGTGAGGAAGTACGGCGTGGCCACGCTGGTGGCCGTGGCCACGAGCATCAGCAGCGCCGCGATCGTGACGCGGCCTTTGTAGGGCGTGAGATAGGGCAGCAGGCGGCGCAGCAGCTTGCCGTCGAACGGCTTGCCGAACTCCTCGTCGTCGGGCGAGCGCCCGTCTATGCCGGCGCGGCGCATCATGCCGCGCCCGGCGCCGCCGAAGCCGCCGCCCCCGCCCATACCGCCGAAACCTAGCGCCATCCTCGGCCCTCACCCCCTTCCCCTCTCCCAATCCTGGGAGAGGGGCGATCGTTGGTTGCTGATACGTATGGTTGCCGGGTTAGCAGCGCGCCGTGAGTCGTGGCTGCGGCCGCGACGGGCCGTTCCCGGACGGCCCCTACCAGACGGTTGGCAGCGCTCCCTGCGCAGCACGCCGCAAGCCACGCCGACCGGCTTGCCCGCGAAACCTCCCAGCGATCGCCCCCTTCTCTCCCATACACAGAAGTTCGGTGGACCGCGAGACGATTGCGGCCTGTATGGGAGAGAAGGGGGATGGGGGTTATGAGGGCCGTACCGCCGCCATCTCGCTCAGCTCCTCCTGGTCGCGCAGCTCCAGGTCGTAGATCTCGCGGTACGGGCCTTCGTTCGCAAGCAGCTCCTCGTGGTGGCCGCGCTCCACGATGCGCCCGTCCTTCAGCACCAGGATCTCGTCGGCGTCGCGCACGGTGCGCAGCCGCTGCGCAATCACGAAGGTCGTGCGGCCGCGCAGCAGCTCGGCCAGCGCCTGCTGAATCAGATATTCGGTCTCCATGTCCACGCTGCTGGTCGCGTCGTCCAGGATCAGCACTTTCGGGTCGAGCAGCAGCGTGCGGGCGATGGCGACGCGCTGGCGCTGGCCGCCGGAGAGCGTGATGCCGCGCTCTCCCACCCATGTCTCATAGCCGTCGGGCAGGCTGGTGATGAACTCGTGCAGCCGCGCCGCGCGGGCCACGGCCTCGATCTGCTCGGGCGTGGCGCCCGGCGCGCCGTAGGCGATGTTCTCGCGGATCGTGGCGGAGAAGAGGAACGGGTCCTGCAGGACGATGCCGACCGCGCGGCGCAGCGACTCCAGCGTCACGTCGCGGATGTCGTGGCCGTCGATCGTGATGCGGCCCTCGGTCACATCGTAGAAGCGCGGCAGGAGCTGGGTAATCGTGCTCTTGCCGCTGCCCGAGGGGCCGAGCAGGGCGACAAGCGTGCCCGGCGGCGCATCGATCTCGATCTCGCGCAGGACGGGACGCTCGCGGCTGTAGCCGAACGAGACGCGCTCGAAGCGTACGTGGCCCCGCACGCCGGCCAGCGCCACGGCGCCGGGCCGCTCGTGCACTTCGCGCTCGGCGTCAAGGATCTCGAAGATGCGTTGGCCGCCGGCCGTGGCCCGCGTCCAGAGGTTGAGCAGGAAGCCGATCGTGCGCACCGGGCCGGTGAGGTTGGTGCGGTATTCAAGAAAGGCGACGAGCCCGCCCAGCGTCAGCTGGTGATGCATCACCGCGTAGCCGCCGTAGATCACGATGATCGCCGTGGCGGCGTTGAGCAGGAAGGTCATCAGCGGCTGGTTGAAGGCGGCGAGCCGGTTCGCCTCCAGCGAATCGACGCGCACGATGCGGTTGGAGACGTTGAATTTGTCCAGCTCCTCGCGCTCGCGCGTGAAGGCGCGCACCACGCGGGCGCCCACCAGGTTCTCCTGCAAGACGCTGGTGAAGGCGCCCTGCGCCCCCTGCACCCGCACCCAGAGCGACCGCAGGCTGCGGCTCACGCTCCAGGCGCGCAACCCGATCAGCGGCATCACGGCGAGGAAGAGCAGTCCCATCTGCCAGTTGATGCGCAGCGCCACCACCACGGTGATCGCGAAGAGCACCACCGCGTAAGTCAACTGCAGCAGGCCGAGCTGGATGAAGGCCCGCACCTGCTCGACGTCGACCGTGGCGCGGGACATGAGCTGGCCCGTCTCGCTGCGGTCGTGGAAGGCGAAGCTCTGCCGCTGCACGGCCTCGTAGAGGTCGTCGCGCAGGCGCAACGCCACGGTCTGCGAGAGGTACTGGCCGAGATAGCTCTGGAAGAACTCGAAGACGCCCTGCACGAGCGCAACGGCCACGACCAGCACACCCGCGAGCACCAGGAAGGAGCGGCTGTTGTGCGCCAGGCCGAAGTCGATCGCCTGCTTGATCACCAGCGGCGTGATGATGTTGAACAGCGCCGCGCCGGCCAGGGCGATGTAGGCCAGCGCGGTGGCGCCGCGGTTGTAACGCAGATACGAGAAGATGCGCAGGACGGTTCGCATGCATCCGCAGGGTACGCGACCGCCAACTCTCACGTCAACGTGAGGGTGGAGCGGACCCTCATCCTCACTTCGTTTCTACGACCCCTCTCCTTCTCCCAATCCTGGGAGAGGGAGAGGGGCGATCTCGCGGAGGAAGGTCCGCGGCGGCGCCGGGTTAGCAGGCCGCGGCAGGGGCGCACGGCGTGCGCCCGTCGCGCCTGCCGGCGCGACCCGCGGCGCGGCGAGCAGGCGTGCGGCGCGGCGCGCTGTGCTATCGTCGCGGCACCAGCTGCGGAGGTGGATGCGATGGCGGCAACCGCACACGGGCGAGTCGAACAGAGCATGCCGGCTCCGCGTCCGCGGAGGCGCGGAGGGCCACGAAAGGACATCCATGATCCCGCTGACGTTCGCGCCGGCCACGGAGCTGGCGCGGGCAGTCCGTGAGCGCGAGGTCTCGTCGGCCGCGGTGATCGAGGCGCACCTGGCGCGGATTGCGGCGATCAATCCGCAGATCAACGCCGTCGTGCAACTGCCGGCAGAAGAGGCGCGGGCGGCTGCCCGCACGGCCGATGCGGCCCTCGCGCGGGGCGAGCAGCCGGGCCCGCTGCACGGCGTCCCCTTCACCGTCAAAGACACGCTCGATGTGGCCGGCGTAATCGGCGCGATGGGCGTGGCGGAGCGCGCCGGCTTCATCCCTGATCGCGACGCGACGGTTGTCGCGCGGCTGCGCGCGGCGGGCGGCATCGTGCTGGGCAAGACCAACGTGCCGCCCTGGGGCGGCGGCATCGAGACCGACAACCCGGTCTACGGCCGCACCAGCAATCCGTACAACCTGAGCCGCACACCCGGCGGCAGCAGCGGCGGCGAGGCGGCGCTGATCGCCGCGGGCGGTTCACCGCTCGGCCTGGGCAGCGACTCGGGCGGCAGCCTGCGCCTGCCGGCGCACAACTGCGGCATCGTCACGATCAAGCCGACCGCCGGCCGCGTGCCGACCACCACCGGCGGCCAGACCGGCGACATGCACGATCCGCGCACGCAGGTCGGGCTGCTCGCCCGCCGCGTCGAGGATCTCTGCCTGGCGCTGCCGCTGATCGCCGGTCCGGACGGCTTCGACGCCGGCGTTGCGCCGGTGCCGCTGCTCGACGCGGCCGGCGTGGACCTGGCCGTGCTGCGCGTCGCCTGCTTCACCAATGATGGCGTGAGCGAGGCGGCTGCGGCCGTCGCGGCGGCGGTGCGCGCGGCGGCGCAATCGCTCAGGGCGTGCGTTGCGGCGCTGGAGGAGCAGCGGCCGGAGGGCATCGAGCGCGCCTGGCCGATCACGCAGGGCTACTGGGAGTCGGTGATCGACGGTAGGATGCCCACCGCGGACTTCTACCGCCTGTTGCGCCGCTGGGGCCGCTTCCGCAGCACGATGCTGCAGTTCATGCAGCGCTGGGACGCGATCGTCTGCCCCGTGGCCGCGGTGCCCGCCGTGCCGCACGGGACATCGAAGAACTGGACGGCGAACGACTTCCGGCAGGCGAGCATGATCAGCTACACCGTGCCGTACAGCCTCACCGGCTGGCCCTGTGTCGTGGTGCGCGCCGGCGCCTCGCCCGAGGGGCTGCCGATCGGCGTGCAGATCGTCGCCCGGCCCTGGCGGGAGGAGGTAGCGCTCGCGCTGGCACGGCAGGTCGAGGCCGCGCTGGGCGGCTGGCAACCGCCGCCACTGTGAGCGAGCTCGACCTGAGCGGACCGGCAGACCGGCACTGCGTTGCGCCGTGGAACCTCAGATCCGCGACTTGCCCCGCGCGATCGGCCGTGCGCAGCGGCGCGGGCGGTAGCCGGGGCGGAAGGCCGTCGCGCCGTGTGTGCGAGCGCCGCAGACCCGGCACACCCGGCGCGCCGCCAGCGTGCGGCCGCGGCAGGCGGGTTGCCTGGGCGCCGTGTCCGCGGCCGCCTGCGGCGCGGCGGGACGGCGCCGCAGGCGGTGCGCCAGCCGCTCGATCGCCGCCCGCAGGCCAAGCCAGCCGTTCTTGCGCTCCGGGAGAGGACCCAGCCGGGCGCGCCGCGCAGCCTTGCGCTCCCGCAGCGCCGCTTCCAGGCGCACAATCTCTGCCCAGGTTTCGATGTGGGACATCACGCTCTCTCCCAGGTCGTCAACACGGCTGGACCCGCTCACTGAGCGACGCCTTCAGACCCTCCTTCCGTGCGGCGCGGGAGCGGCAAACACAAGCAAAACAGAAGAGCCGCGGGAAATTCCCGTGGCTCTCGAACACGGCTGCCGTTGAGGCGATCTAGGGGCTTGCGGCAGCGACGAACGGGCCATGGGCGGTCAGCAGCGGGTGACGCCCGCCTTGCACGAGCGTCGCCCAGTGTTGCGCGGTTGGCCGCCGGAATTGCCGCACGAGTGCCCTGCCTCCGCGAGAGCGAACTGCTTCCGAACTACGTTCAGCGTAGCATTCGCAGGCGCGGGCCGTCCATGAACGTGGCCTGACAATTGGTTGTGTAACGCCCATCAGGGCAGCGCCGCCAGCAGTGCCGTGCAACCACCTGACGCTGGGATGAACGCGTAATCCGGGCACTCGGCGGGCACCACGGCGGTCTCGTACGGCGCGAGCGGCAGGCTCCAGCCCGCGCCGTGCAGCTCGGCCGCGCCCGCCGTCAGCGTCAGGGCGTGAAACGTCTCCCCGTCCGGCGCCAGGCGCAGCGGCTGTCGCTCCGCGCGCAGCAGCGTGAGCGTGAAGTAGGGGCAGCCGGTGAGCGGGGTGTAGCCCTCGGCCGGCGGGCCGGCATGGCGCAGCGGCGGATCGGCGGCCGCGTCCACGACACTGAGTGCCTGGTCGAGATGCAGCGCGCGGCCGGCCGTCTGCGGGCGGTCCCAGTCCCAGAGGCGATAGGTGATGTCCGACATCTGCTGCACCTCGTAAAGCAGCAGACCGGGACCCGGCGCGTGCACCGTGCCGGCCGGAATCAGCAGTGTGTCGCCTGGCGTGACAGCGCGCTCGCAGAGCAGCGGCAGCAGCCCGCCGTTAGCGAGCGCCCGACGCAGGGCGCCGCGGCTGCTGCCCGGCCGCAGCCCGGCGATCAGGCGCGCCTCGGCGCCGGCGTCCAGCACATGCCACGCCTCGGTTTTGCCGATCGCCTCGCGGCCTTCCAGCCGCCGGGCCTGCGCGTCGTTCGGATGCACCTGGATGGAGAGCCAGTCGGCCGTGTCCAGCAGTTTGAGCAGGATGGGAAAGCGCTTGCCGCCGTGCGGGGCGCGGCGGCCGGTCAGCGCGGGGCCGAAGCGCGCGGCAAGTTCCTGAAGCGTGGCGCCTGCCTGCGCACCGCCGCCAAGCTCGCTGCCCTCGTAACAGATCCAGGCCTCGCCGATCGGCGGGTCGGCGGCCTTCAGCCGCCGGCCGCCCCACACACGCGGGCGGTATTCGGGCAGCAGCAGCATGGCTGCAAGCTGGACCATCGGCACCTCGACAGATCGGCAACGGCCGGCCGTTCCGGGCACGCACATGTGTCCGGCAAAGCGGTCACGCCGGGCACGCGACCAGTGTATGCCACGCGGCGCGGGCGTGATACGGCCGCGGGAGCGTTCACCGACCTCGGGAACTGTGGCCCGGGCTGTGATTGGGCCGCGCACGGCGGCCGTTACACCACCGGTCAGTTCTCGACGACGTTGCTCCGGCGTATCTCGTAGCCGCTGGCGAGGCAGTCACGCTCCGAGCGCAGCGTGTTCGGCGCGTAGCCGCGCGGCACGATCACGTAGTTGAACTGCCAGAGCGGGCTGTACTTCGCCATGCCCGGCACCGAGTCGTAGATGTTGAGCTGGTCCGGCACGAGCTCCGGCTCGGCGCGCAGCTTCAGCTCCTCGTCCAGATCGACGGCGTAGACGACCTGGTACTCCTGCGCGACCTTCACTTTCGACACGTCGACCTCGACGCGGCCGACATCGATGGCGAAGACGATCTTCCCGTCGAACCAGACCCGCTCCATCGTCTGGCCGTACGGGTTGTTGTAGTGCAGCCGCTCCACGCCCGCCGCGGTGTAGCCGGCCAGCGGCGCGCCCTGCCGCACCACGCCGTCGCTGACCGCCCAGTTCGGCGCTTCCAGCGGCAGAGCCTCGGCCGGCGGCTGCCAGCCGGGGATCAGGCTGCCCACGGTAAACTGCGCCGGCTTCCCCGTTCCGCTTGCAGCCATCTCGCGCACCTCGCACCGGCACTGCTGCGCCGCGGCGCCTGCGCCGATCGCGGCGCGCGGCTTCTCCCGCATCGTAGCGGCCGCGCGGCGGCTGTCTTCAGCTTATCGGGGCATGTGCAAGCGGTTGCGGACGTACTACGCTGGCGCCGCCGATCTGGGCGCTGCGCCGGTGCGCGATGCGCCGGGCATGGGGGCGAAGCATGGACCTGCTGTTGCGCGATCAGGCGCCGTTGACGCCGGAGCAGTGGTTGGCGCTGGACGAGACCGTGGTGCAGACCGCGCGCCGGGCGCTGGTCTGCCGGCGCTTCATCCCGATCTTCGGGCCGCTCGGCCCCGGCACGCAGGCCGTGCCCGATGATCGCCTCTCCGGCGGCGCGGGCGGCGCCGTGGACCTGATGGGCAACGCCGAGTCGGCCAGCGTGCGCCTCTCCGTGCGGCGCTATCTGCCCGTGCCGCTGATCTACAAGGACTTCCGCCTGCCCTGGCGCGACCTGGAAGCGGCGGCGCAGACCGGCGCCCCGCTCGACATGGGCGGCGCCGACGCGGCCGCCGCCGCCTGCGCCCACGCCGAGGACGACCTGATCGTCAACGGCAACCTGCTGCTGGGCCTGCCCGGCCTGCGCGCCGTGGACGGCGCCCAGCAGCGGCCGCTGGGCGACTGGAACGACCCCGAGCAGGCGCTGAACGCCGTCGTTGCCGCCACGGAGGCGCTGTTCAGTGCGGGCTTCTACGGCGCTGCGACCGTGCTGACCAGCCCGCTCCTGTTCTCGCGGCTGAACCGCATGTACGGCAACTCGGGCCTGCTCACGGTGGAACAGGTGCAGAAGCTGGTGCGCGGCGGCGTCTACCAGTCGCCGGTCGTGCCGGAGCAGACGGCGCTGGTGCTGAGCGCCGAAAGCGCAACGATGGACCTGGCGCTGGCGCAGGACATGATCGTCGCCTATCAGGGACCGGAGAACCTCAACCACCTCTTCCGCGTGCTGGAGATGCTGGTGCTGCGCATCAAGCAGCCACGCGCGATCGTGGTGCTGGCGGGCTGAGCCGGCGAGTTCAGAGGCGGATCGCAGCCGGTCAGATCGGCCAGATCTCGCGAACGCCTGCGCTTGCAGCTCCGGTCGCTCTATACTTGATTTATGGCCGATCAGTACATCGCCACCGACAAGCAGAGCGGGCTGGAGATCGCGATCACCGGGCAGTTTCCCCTCGCGCCCGAAGACCGCATCCACGTGGCGCGCACGGTGAACCTGTTCACCAAACTGATGGCCGCCGGCCTCGCCACCACCAGCGACAGCGACCGCCGCGAGCTGTTCACCCACCTCGAATCGCAGCTCGAGCTGGCCGCCGCCCTGATCAAGGAGGACTTCAACGAAGTCTCGCGCTTGATGCAGGAGATGCTGACGCGCATCGGCCTCACGCCGGAGAAGATGGAGGAGATGGCGAAGGAGCTGGCCGAGCAACTGCGCAAGCAGATCGACGACCAGCCCGGCGAGCCCGGCAGCGGCCCCTTCTCCACGAACTAGCCGGCATGACGACGACCTCCGCGATCCCTGCTCACCACTTCACGATCGGCGCCGTGGCGCGCGAGGCCGGTGTCTCCGTGCCGACGGTGCGCTTTTACGAAAGCCAGGGTCTGCTGAGCGCGGCGCCGCGCAGCGAGGGCAACTACCGCCTCTACTCCGCCGCAGACGTACGCCGTCTGAAGCTGATCCGCCGGGCGCGGGCGCTCGGCCTGGCGCTGCCCGCCGTGCGCGAGCTGGTGCGCGCTGCCTTCGAGGAGCCCTGCCGCGCCTTCGAGCCGCGCCTGAAGGAGGCGCTGGGGCTGCGCATCGACGACGTGGGCCGGCAGATCGCCGAGCTGACCCTGCTGCAGAGCCAGTTGCAGAACCTCGACGCGCACCTGGCCGGTGACTGTGCCTGCGACCACCCGGCGGGCGAGTGCTCGGGCTGCAGTCTGCTGGGCGAGGCGGAGGGCGGCGCCGGCGCCTGCTCCTGCGGCGCCGCGCCCCTGGCCGCTATTCCTGCACAATAATGCGTCAACTGCTAACATAACTTGACAGTTACCCGGGCGCCGCTATACTGGCGCTCGGGCCTTGCGCCGATGCTGCATGCGTCTGGCGGCACGCCGTCCAGGCCTGGCTGACTGGCCCACGATACCAGCGCCTCGGAGCATCGCCCGCCTATGAGGATCTCGGTCGCGCCGCTCGCCACACGCGCGTCATCGCCCCCTCGCCACTTCCTTCGCCCGCTCGCCGGCGCCGTCGTGCTGCTGGCGCTGCTGCACGCGCCAACGCTCGCCGCCCCGCGTCCGGCGCTGGGCCACGACCTGATGAACGACCTGCCGCTGCGCTACATCCACCAGTACCTGGGCAACGCCAGCGACGACTTCGACTGCGGCCCGACCAGCATCGCGATGGTGCTCACCGGCTACGGCCTGCGGCCGGCCGGCCTCTCCGACGCGGCCTTCGTCGCCTCCGTGCGTCGCGCTACCGGCGAGCCGGTCTCCATCGGCACGGTCTACGACGATCTGAAGCGCGCCCTCGATCGATACGGCCTGCGCTACGACTACGTGCCCTCCAGCTTGCCCGGCGAGCCCGCGGCAGAGGCGCAGATGATGCGCGACGCGGTGGCCGCGGGCAACCTGGTGATCGCCGAAGTCCACGGCACGGTCCTCGGCCGCAGCCCCGACTACGGCGATCACTGGGTGGTGGTGGTCGGCTTCGGCGACGACAGCGTGCACCTGCTCGACTCGGACGACCAGCGCCCGCGCTGGGACGGCTGGATCCGCGGCGGCGACATCACCCTGCCGCTGGGGCTGTTCGAGCAGGCGATGCTGAAGGCGCAGCCGGGGCCGTACGGCCTGATCGTCTACGCGCCGGGGCGCGGCGCCCTGCACGCCGGCATGCAGGCCAGGGTCAGCGGCACAGACGGTGACGGCGCCTACCTGCGCGGCGGCGCCGGCATCGGCGACAACAAGCTGACGCTGCTGCCGGAAGGCACGACGGTGAGCGTGGTCGGCCCCTTCCCGCCGCCGAACGCCGACGGCCACGACTGGATCGGCGTCTCCTACAACGGCCAGCAAGGCTTCGTGGCCGCGGAATACCTGGCACCGGCGGGACAGTAGCGCCCGTCGCCGAGATCGGGCGACAGATCGCGCCGCCGGGCCGTACACTCGCGGCAGCGGCCGAGCCCGCCGCAGGAGGCGCAACGATGCCCATTCCCGCCGAACTGGCGCTCTCACCCGCCGAGCTGGACGAGCTGATGGCGAGCTGCTGGAACATGCGCGTCGCCACGATCGGCCCCGGCAGCCGCATCAACCTTACGCCGCTCTGGTTCGGCTGGGCCGGCGGCAAAGTCTACTTCTACTGCCGCGGGCAGAAGGTCGTGAACCTGCGCCGCAACCCGATCGCCACGGTGCTGGTCGACCGCAACGAGCGCTTCCCCGAGCTGCAGGGCGTGATGCTGCAGGGCCGCGCCACCGTGCTGGAAGACCAGGCCGCCGAGCAGGCCGACCCAGACCTGGCGAAGGCGAAAGAGCAGATGGCGGACAAGTACGCGCTGGGGCACGGCGAGGCCGGCCGGCGCGAATATGCCAGCCGCACGGCCCGCGGCCGCCACTGGCGCTGGGTGCGTTTTCAGCCGGCGCACACCGTCAGTTGGGACAACACCAAACTGCCGCGGCAATGACTCTGTGGGAGCACGCTGCGGCATGCCGTCGTATGCCACACTGGCGCCAGGCAGCGAGGCGACAAGCGACCCAGCCCGCACCCGCAGTGTGCACGGAAAGCGACTGCATCGCCCTACCCCACACGGCGACCCGGCAGCGTGCATACCCTGCAAGCTTCGTTCTGCATTCGTAACGTTCGGCCGCTACGCTCGACTGGATGGAGGGGCGTCGCGCGCCGTGCGAATGATTTCGCCCCGGCCGGGAGAGCAAATGCAGAACACCGCACTCGAAACCTGGAGCGAGCGGGCGCCGGCCTGGCGCCGCTGGCAGCATGAGTTCGCGGCACATTACGCCGGGGCCACGGCGCTGGCGGTCCGTGCGGCGCGCCCGGCGCCCGGCGCCCGCGCGCTCGACCTCGCCTGCGCCACGGGCGATCTGACCCTTGCCCTGGCCGGAGCCGTGGCGCCCGGCGGCAGCGTGGCCGCGGTTGACCTGGCGCCGGCCATGCTGGCCGGCGCGGCGGAGCGGCTGCGCCGCGCGGCCTGCACGAACGTGCGGCTGCAACAGGCCGATGCGCAGGCGCTGCCCTTCGCCGACAGCGTATTCGACGCGGTGGTCTGCCGCCTGGCGATCACCCTCTTTCCCGATCCCGCGCGGGCGCTGCTGGAGTGCCGCCGCGTGCTGAAGCCGGGCGGGCGACTTGCCGTGCTTTCTTGGGGTCCGCCGCAGCGGAACACGCTGTTCGCCGTGCGCACGCTGCTGGCGAACCACGCCGCACCGGTCGCCGCGGGCCTGCCGGATGCCCTGCGCTACGCGCGGCCCGGCGCCCTCGCCGCGGCCTTCCGGGCGGCAGGCTTCACCGGCATCCGCGAAAGCGAGCACACGCTGCCGTTTCCCTGGCCGGGTGGGCCGGAGCAGGCCTGGCAGGGTCTCTTCGAGCTGCAGCCTGACGTGCAGCGGCTCTTCGCCGGCGTTGCGCCCGCACAGCGGGCCGCGGCCCAGTCGCGCGTCCTGCAGTCGATCGCCAGCCAGTACGACGGCCGCCAGGTCAACTTCACCGGCGTGGTGATGCTGGGCACCGGCGAAGCCTGACCGGCCGCCGGACGTTAGCCGCCGGCTGTTGCGGCAAGGAAGCGGGCAGTTTCGGCGTCGCTGCTGTCAAAGATGGCAGTGTAGCTGACGATTTTGCCGTTCTGCACCACGATCGTCTCGATCACCCACAGCCGGCTAAATCCGGCCGCCGTAACCGGATCGGAACTGAAGGCGAAGCGCTCCAGTGCGGTATCCAGTACGTACACCGTGTCGCCGAAGGTGATCGTCAGGCCGGGGTTCTGCGCGACGGCCTGCCCCAGTTCGGCGATCGCTTCGGCCTTCCCTTTGGCAGTCATCCCCAGATCGTTGACCACGATATTGTCGTCGAAGAGACTCGCTACGGTCGGGCCGTCGAGCTTCATCAGCGCCTGTTTGTAGGTTTCGATCACGGTCTTGATGTCCGGCGCCTGCTGCGCTTGCAGCGAGCGGGCCGGGAACAGCAGGAAAACGCTGAGCAGCAGGGCGACGGCAGGGATACGCATCGTGATTCTCCCGACCGGCTATGAAAAACTGCCGAATGGTCTGACGCGTATGATCCGAAATCCGATGCTGTCAATCTAACGTCTAAGCCCGGCCGCTTCTGCCCGGCCCATGCAGCGCCCGGCCGGGGAGGTGGCCGGCGAATTCGCCGTCGCGCAGGGCGGCGCGGCCGTTGACGATCACGTCGCGCACGCCCACGGCGTATTGGTGAGGGTTTTCGTAGGTCGCGCGATCGGCGATCGTCACGGGGTCGAAGACGACGAGGTCGGCGAAGCAGCCTTCCTCGATGCGGCCGCGCCCGGCGAGCCCCAGGTTCTCCGCCGGCAGGCGGCTGAGCCGGCGCACCGCCTCGCCCAGCGGCGCCAGCCGCTCCTCGCGCACGTACTTGCCCAGATAGCGGGCGAAGTTGCCGTAGGCGCGCGGGTGCGTGGAGCGCAGCAGGAAGGCGCCCTCCGCCGCCATCGAGCCGGCGTCCGAGCCGAGCGAGACCCAGGGCTGGCTCAACCCCAGCCGTACGTTCTCATCGGACATCATGAAGTAGGCCGTGCCGATGCGGGAGCGGTCCTGCGCCACGAGGTCGAAGATCGTCTCGATCGGGTCTTTGCCCTCAGCGCGGGCGACGGCGGCGAGCGTCTTGCCCTGGTGGTGGCGCAGATCGGGGCTGCGCGTTTGCAGGAGGAGGATGTTTTCCGGGTCGCCGGCCGCCCGGTAGAGGTTCTCCCAGCCGTCGCTTGTCGTCTCGATCGCCTCGCGGATCTCCCGCCGCACCGCCGCATCGCCCAGCCGCTCGACCAGCCGGTCCTGGCCGCCCTCGTGGAACCAGGGTGGGATGCAGTTGGAGAGGCCCGTGGCGCCGGCGGTGTAGGTGTACATGTCGGCCGTGATCCGCAAGCCTTCGGCCCGCGCGCGCTCGACGCGCGCGATCGCATCGGCCATCAAGGGCCACGATTCGCGGCCCGACGCCTTGAGGTGGTAGATCTCGGCCGGCACGCCGCCCTCGCGCGCGATGCGGATCAGCTCGTCCACGCCCTGCAACAGGCCCAGCCCCTCGCTGCGCATGTGCGAGATGTACTTGCCCTGATACGGCGCCGCGGCGGCGCACAGCGCGACCAGCTCGTCGGTGTCGGAGAAGAAGCCGGGCGGATAGATCAGCGCCGAGCCGACGCCCAGCGCCCCGGCCACCATCTCCTCGCGGATCAGGCCACGCACGGTGTCCAGCTCTCCGGCCGTCAGCGGGCGGTTCGCATGGCCGGCGGCGTAGGTGCGCAGCGTGGTGGCGCCGATGTACGAGGCGACGTTCTGGCTGATGCCATGCTTCTCGGCGTACTGCAGGTACTCGGCCAGCGAGCGCCACTCGACGCGGTAGTCGAGCGCGGGGTCGAGCCCCTGCAGGCGGCGCCGGTCCTGGTCAGTGAGCGGCCCCATCGAGGTGCCTTCGCCGAAGATCTGTGTGGTCACGCCCTGCTTCAGCTCGCCCAGCGATCGGCCGTCGTGCAGCATGGTGATGTAGGAGTGGCTGAGCATGTTGATGAAGCCGGGCGCCACGGCCATGCCGGCCGCGTCGATCACGACTTCGGCGCGGGCGCCGGCCAGCCGCAGATCGCCCTCCCGCGCCACGACGGCGATGCGATCGCCGGCAACGGCCACGTCGGCCGCGTACGGCTCGCCGCCGCTGCCGTCGCAAACGCTGCCGCGACGCACAATCAGGTCAAATGCCGGGCCGGTGGTTGACTGTTCTGACATGGTCCGTTCATCACTTCCGCTGTTCGGCGCTCACCCTCGGCCCTCGGCCCTCACCCCCGGGACGATCTCACTGTCCCAATCCTGGGCGAGGGGAGAGCTGTGGAGGCGGTTTTGAGGTTGCCGAGTTCGTCGGCTCGCGGATCTGCGAGTTGGTTGGTGACGGCCGGCGGGGGCGGGGCGAGGTCGAGCTGGGGCATGACGCGGGCGGCGAGGCGTTCCAGGTAGGCCATCGTCTCGGCGTGCGACTGGCCGCCGTAGAAGACCTCGAAGAGCAGGTAGGTGGCGCCGTGTTCTTCGGCCACGCGGCCGATCTGCTCCACCACGCGGTCGGGCGGGCCGAAGATCACGCGGCCGCGCTTCCAGGCGTCCCAGTCGCGGCCGGCGCCTGCGGGCACGCCGTCTTCGGTCGGGCCGGCGCCTTCGCGCCGGCGGAAATACTCCTCGAAGGCGCCGGGGCGGCCGCAGTCCATGCCGGCGAAGAGGGCGAAGGCGTTGTAGCGGGCGAGGCGCCGCAGATGCGGGTCGGCGGCGCGCACCGCGTCTTCTTCACGCTCACCCACGTAGAGCGGATAGGCGGCGAGCAGGTCGAGCGCGGCCGGGTCGTGGCCGGCGGCCGCGGCGGCCGCGCGGTAGCTGGCGACGTGGCCGCGCAGCACCTCGAGGTCGGAGAAGAGCAACGGCGCGATCTGCAGATGGAAGCCGCGCTCGCCGGCCCAGGTATACGAAGCCGGCGTGCGCGCCGCCGCGGCGAAGACGGGCGGGTGCGGCCGTTGCAGCGGCTTCGGCAGCAGGCGGTGCGTGAACAGGTGGAAGCGGCCGCGGTGCCGTACCGGGCCGTCTTCCGACCAGAGGCGCAGGATCGCGTCCAGGTTTTCGTCGAAGCGCTCGCGCGACTCCTCCAGCGGCACGCCGGCTACGGCAAAGTCGTAGGGGAACTGCCCGCGGCCGGCGCCGAAGTTGAGCCGCCCGCCGGAAAGCACGTCGAGCGCGGCGAAGTCCTCCGCCGTCTGCACGGGGTGGTGCAGCGAGACCAGGCAGACGGCCGTGCCCAGGCGGATGCGGCGCGTGCGCATGGCAGCAGCGCTGAGAAAGACCTGCGGCGCGGCGAAGGCGTAGCCGGGGATGCGGTGCTCGGCCAGCCAGACGCCGTGCAGGCCGGCAGCGTCGGCCAGCGCGATCTGCTCCAGCATCTGCGCGTACCAGGCGGCGAACGGCTGCGTGAAGCCGCTCTCGTAAGCGGGGATGTACATCAGGCCGAGCTTGAGCGGCATCGCATGCGCCCCGCGGCGCGCGAGACAAACAGCGCGCCGCGGGGCGCATGGTACCACGCCACCCACTGAGTCAGCCCGCGTCAGTCGGCCGGCGCCGGGCTGGCAGCCAGCGCCGGCTCGGCCGCGGGGGTCAGCGTGTAGCGCTCGATCCAGCCCAGCACGCGCTGCAGGAAGTCGAGCCGATGGCTCGGCGGGCCAAGCAAGATGAAGCCGTGGCTGCCGCCGGGGTAGCGCACCATTTCCGCCGTCTGCCCGCGGGCGCGCAGGCCGGCGAACCACTCTTCGCCCTGGCCGATCGGGCAGCGATCGTCCGCCTCGCCGTGCAGAATTAGGCAGGGCGTGCGCACCCGGTCGATGGAGTTGATCGGCGAGAGGCGGCGGTACGTCTCCCGCGTCTCCGGCAGCGGGCCGCCCATCTCGGCCGGCAGGAAGGGTACGCCAATGTCGCTCGTGCCGTACATCGACTCCAGATTCGTGACCGGCGCGCCGATCACCGCCGCCTTGAAGCGGTCCGTGTGCCCCACCACCCAGCTCGTCATGTAGCCGCCGTAACTGTAGCCCGCGACGGCCAGCCGCTCTGCGTCTGCGATCCCCTCCGCGATCAGCGCATCGACCGCGGCAAGCTGCTCCGGCAAGTCCTCCTCGCCCCAGCGCCCGACGAGGCGCGTGGCGAAGTCGTGGCCGTAGCTGCCGCTGCCGGTGGGGTTCAGCATCAGCACCGCCCAGCCGCGCGCCGCCGCGCAGTGGGCAAGCGCATGGTCCAATCCCAGGAAGGCGCTGCCGTGTGCCCCTTGCGGCCCGCCGTGGATCAGCACGAGCAGCGGCGCGGGACGCTGCCCGCCCAGCGGCAGGCGCAGCCAGCCCTCGATCTCGCCGTGCGGCGTGGCGAAGTTGCGCCGCTCGGCCGGCTGCCAGGCCAGCTCCGCGAGCAGCGCGCCGTTCAGACGCGTCAGCCGCCGCTCGGCGCTGCCGTCCGCCCGCGCAACCGAGACTTCGGCCGGCGTGCGCGGGTCGCTCTCAACGAAGGCCAGCCGCTCGGCCGCCGGCGCGTAGCTCCAGGCGATGACCTCGCGCTCGCCGCCGAGCAGCACGGATATCGCCCCATCCTGCACGCCCGCCGAGCAGAGATTCGCGTTGCCGTGGTCGCCGACGGCGAAGAGCAGGCGCGAGCCGTCGGCCGAGAAGACCGGGCGCGGCGGCGGCGTGGGCGGAAACGGCAGGGAGACGCCGCGATCAAGCCCGGGCGTCAGGTCGCGCGGCGCGCCGCCAGCGAGCGGCACCAGCCAGACGTGCAAGTCGGCGAGGCGATCGCTCAGGTCGGTGCCACTCGCATGCACGGCGATCGTCCGGCCGTCGGGCGCGAAGGCGGGCTGTCCCAGCTTCGCCAGCACGCAGAGCCGGCGTGGCTCGCCGCCCTCGGCGGGCACGAGGTAGAGCCCGTTCAGGCCGAGCAGGCCGAAGGGATGTTCGAGGTCGCGTTCTTCTGGCCGGGCGCCGGCGAAGGCGAGCGTGGCGCCGTCCGGCGACCAGGCCGGATCGCTCGCGTCCTGCGCCAGGTCCGTGACCGCCCGAGCCTCGCCCCCTTGGGCCGGCACGACGTACAGGCGCAGGCAGCGGTCGGCGACGAAGCCGGCGCCATCGGCCTTGTAGGCGGTGGTGGTCAGGTGCCTCGGCCGCCGCGCCCAGCGCTCGCGCTCCTTGGGATCGCTCGGCGGCTCTTCGCGCGAGACGCTGGCGGAGAAGGCGATCCGCGTGCCGTCCGGTGACCAGACGGGCACGCCCGCGCCGTCCGGTAGGTCGGTGAGCTTCCGCGGCTCGCCGCCCGCCACGGGCATGAGATAGAGCTGCGGCTTGCCCTCGCGGTCCGAGAGAAAGGCGAGCCGCGTGCCGTCCGGCGACCAGCGCGGGGCGCTGTCGCTGTGCGTGCCGGACGTAAACTGTACGGGCGCGCCGCCGTCGTACGGGACGAGCCAGATCGCGCTGCGCACCGTGTCGGCGTCGAGGTCCGTCGTGTGCACGGTGTAGGCGACGCGCGTGCCATCCGGCGAGATCTGCGCCTCGCTCACGTTCTGGAAACGCAGCACGTCCTCGGGGCTGATCGGCCGTGGTGCGGCGGTCATAGCTGGCGCTCCTCTCCGCGCGGGCCGGCGGGCCGCCTCGCCATTCCGGCAGGGGCCGGCCGCGGCCGACACCAAAGATTACCGCACGCCGCGGCCGAGTGGAGCCTGCGATGTTCGTACAGAACCTCGGTGCGCAGTGATTGTTTACCCAGTCCACGCCAGCGCGGACGCCGTGCATCTGCCGCGGCAGGACTCGCCACCGTCTCAGGTCTTCAGCCGCAGCACGTAGCGGTCTTCCTTGCAAATCTCCTCGGAGTTGCGGACCAGTTCCTCCAGATCGTCATGGACGCTGAGAAAGCGGCCCGAAAGCGCGTCGGCCCGGCCGGAGGCGATGAGCACACACAGCGCCGCCGCCCGCTCGGGGGGTGTACGCCAGTAGCGATCGAAGTCGCCGACAGCCGGATTCAGCTTCAGCATCCACGGGGAGCGAACCAGCTCGTCCACCATCGCGGTGTGAACACCGCCCGGCATCAGTGAAAAGACACTCACGCCGTACTCCCTGGTCTCGGCGGCGAGCCCCTCGCTCAGTCGCAGGATCACCGCCTTGGAGCCGTCGTAGCAGGTGGCCATCGGCACGGCCTTCTGCGCGGGATCCGACCCAGCCAGATTGACGATTCGACCCTCTCGACGGGCGATCATCCCCGGCAGTACCGCCCGGCTGCAGAGGAACGTCCCGTAGACGTTCGTGTCCATGCAGCGCCGCCATGCCTCGGGATCCACCTCCCAGACTGGGCCGAAGGGCGTGATGATGCCGGCGTTATTCACCAGCAGCGTGACCGGGCCGAGCTGCTGCTCCGTCTCAGAAACGACGCCCTCCACGGCCTGGCGGTCGGTCACATCGGCCGGCAGGACGAGCGCCCTGCCGCCAGCGGCCGTGATGGCGGCGGCGGTCTCGCCGAGCTGATCGGCCGAGCGCGCCGTGACCGTCACCGCGGCGCCCGCGGCGGCGAGCGCCAGCGCGATCGCGCGGCCGATGCCGCGGCCGCCGCCGGTCACGATCGCCACCTGACCCGTGAGTTCGGCCATCGCCTTGCTCCTCGGCCACTACCTGCCGCGCCCACACGACTTTCGATGTCGATGGCGCGGCGGTGATAAACTTCCCGGAGAGATAAACAAATGCGAGACGCCGACCACAGCGCATGCCGCGTCGAGGTGTCCGCCGATGACCGCCGAGTCCCAGGCTGATCTCCTGGAGCAAGCCGACCAGCTCTATGCCCGCTATGTACAACCGTTGGAGCGCGATCACCGGGGCGAATACGTCGCGGTGGCACCTGACGGCCGGCTGGTCCTGGCGCTGACCCTGCCCGAGGCGATGCAAAAGGCAGAAGAGGCGCAGCTCATTGACACGTTCCTGTTCAAAGTTGGCGCCGTCGCCGTCGACACATGGCGCTGAACGCCCGGGGTGTCGAGAGCACGCGCGTCCCCTACGTGCCGATCTCCGTTCGCGCCAATCATTCCGCCCATGAGTTGGGCGTCGAGGCCCTGGTGGATACCGGGTACACGGGCTTTGTCGTGGTGCCACAGGGCTCCTTCCCCAACGACGCCGCACCACGGCACCGGCTCAGGCTGCAACTTGCCGATGGCTCAACAGTGCTTGCTCCGGCCTACCGCGGGGTTCTGCGTATCGGCGCCTACACGCTGACCGACATCGCCATCACCGATCTCGGCGACGAAACTATCATCGGTATGCAGGTCGTCGGTCACTTCACCCTCACGATCGACCACGCGCGGCGGCTCACGCTGGAACCGTAGTCCACGGCTGCGGAAACCGCTGTTGGGCGGGGTAGCGAACCGGTGCCGCGTCCGCCAGCCGTCACGATGGCGATCTGGCGGAGAAGCGACCCCGGCATGTTGCGCCTCTCGACTGCCGCCCGCCGTGGTAGAGGGCTGCCTACACCGCCTGGAAGTAGCGCTTACCCGCGATGCGCACGACGCTGCCGTAGCCGGGGCTGGGGAAATGGCAGCCGATCAGCCGGATGCCGTCGGCCTCCAGTCGGTCGATCATTTGCTTGCGCGTGGCGACCGCCTGGTCGGCGTCGGCGTCGAAGCCGAACTTCCACTCCGGTTCGCTCACTTGCGCCGGGTGCACCAGCGCGTCGCCGGTGATCAGCGCCTTCTCGCCCGCGGAGGCGATCAGCACGGCCAGGTGGCCCGGCGTGTGGCCCGGCGTCGGCAGCAGCGTGATTTCATCGGTCACCGCCGTCTCGCCGGACACCAGGTCAACGATGTCCAGCGTCTTCAGCGGCGAGAGCGTGCGGTCGAAGTAGGGCGGGAAGTTCTGCTGGACTTCCGGCTGGCTGAAGAACTCCCAGTCGGCCCCACCCATGATGTAGCGCGCCTTCGGGCAGAGCGGGCGGCCGTTGAGCGTGTTCCAGCCGACGTGATCGAAGTGCAGGTGCGTGAGCACCACGCTGCTCACGTCGTCGAGGTTGACGCCCTTCGCCTTGATGTCATTGGGCAGCGTGCCGGAGACACCGCCCAGCATCTCCACCTTCTCCGGGCCGACGCCGGTGTCGACCATCACCGTCTTGCCGCCGGAGCGCAGCAGCAGCGAGCCGATGTGCGCGCTCCACAGACCATCCGCGGAGAACGCCTGCGGGTAGCGCCGTTTGTACTCGTCCCAGGCCGACGCGGGCGCGTTCGGGAAGACGGCGTCGAGCGGGAAGGGCATCACGCAGTCGACGTCGGTCAGGCACTGGATCTCGACGTTGCCGACCCGGAACGTGCCGGTGGTCGTATGCGTGGTCATCGTGTCTCTCCTCTCCGTGCCACGCCGGCGCCCGAGCCTGGTGCGCCGACATGACGATGCAACATACCGCGAACGGTTCCAGCAGGTGGGGCAGCCTGCTTTCGGCAGCTGCGGTCAGGCGGTGACGGGTATTGGGTGGCGGGCGAAGAAGCCGGCCAGTCCCTCGGCCATGCCGCGCGGGTTCTGGATTTGCAGCAGGTGGGTGGCGTTCGGCAGCACGAAGCCCTCAGTCTGCGGCAGCCAGGTCTTCAGCAGATTGTCGATCTCCGTCCATCCGGGCCAGAGGCCAGGGCTTTCGCCGCCGAGCACGCTGAGCGCCGGTGCGGCGATGCGCGCCGCCTGCTCCTGCGTGAAGCTCCACTCCGCGAGCGCGGGCAACTCGATTTGGAAGAAGGTAGCGGCGTCGGCCACCGCCTGCACCATCGCTCCCGGCAACACGCGCTCGGTCACGGCGCGGTAGCCGGCGCCGGCGGCCCCTTGCAGAAAAGCATCGACCGCCTCGGCGACCTTGCCGGAGGCATACAGCTCTCCTGCCGGCGCCATGTTCTCGGCGAACTGCTGCCCGCTGGGCACCGCCATCACCGCCGGCTCCAGCAGCGCAAGGCTATGGACCACCTCCGGCGCATCGAGCGCCAGTTGTAGCGCGATTACGCCGCCGTAGGAATGCCCGGCCACATGCGCGCGCTCGATACCGAGCGTACGCAGCAGCACCCGTGCATCTGCCGCCTGCTGGGCAATGCTAAAGGGGGCGACGGCACGACTGCTGCCGGCGAAACCCCGCCGGTGATACGCAATGAGTTGGAGCCGATTGGCGATAGCAGGCTCCGCCAGCAGCGGCGCGTAGGCGTCGGCAATGATGCTGCCGTGGATGAGCAACACCGGCTCGCCCGTGCCCTGAACCTCGTATTCAATTGTGGCGCCGTTGATCTGTGTGGTTTGCATCGCGTTCCTCCTTCGAGATGCTCGTTGCCGGCTGCGGTCGGGTTGGCCCTCACTCCCCCCGCCCCTCTCTCCCATCGCTTTCATGTGAATGAATTGTGGTAATGGGAGAGAGGGGAGAGGCGGCGGCGGGCAGACCAGCCGGCGTGTAGTTGTCGGGGCGCCGTTGCTCGCGGCTGGCGCCGCGACGGACGGTTCACGAAGACCGGAACCAACTAATAGAGTGGGGGATCGGTATGGTGCCCGCGCGGCGTGCACATCGGCGCCTCGATGGCCGCGTCCGTCGAGGTCATCCGGCGACGAGGAATTGCGAGCATTGCACAGGTCTATACCGCTCAGCGGCCCTATTAGTTGGTCCTGATGGTTCACGAACCGCCCCTACCGTCGTTCGGGAGCCGAACGCCAACCGAGCTTCCGCCGCCGGATCGCCCCTTCTCTCCCATACGCGCTCGAACAGATGCGGATTTCTCACAGATTGTGTATGGGAGAGAAGGGAACGGGGGATATGAGGGCCGCAGCCCGCTACAGCGTGTAGAACGCCCAGTCCGTCTCGCGGCCGAGCAAGAGCTTGCCGATCGACTCGAAGCGGCTTGGCGTCGAGAAGGCGTGCTGGCTGACGGTGTGTACGTCGCGGAAGTACTGCTGGAAGCGCTGCTCGGCGCGAATGCCGCTGGTGCCGACGACCGAGTGCACGAGATCCACCGCCTGGTTGGCGGCCTCGTGCCCGTAGCTGCCCGCCAGCGCCAGAGGGATGCCCTGCTCGACGCCGATGCGATCCCCGCTCATCAACGTGTGCTCATAGGCGCGCTGCACCGAGCGCTCGATGTAGCTCATGCCGGCGTCGATCGCTGCCTTCGCCCGGGCGATGCGGTCCTGCGCCACGGGACGGTCCGCCAGTCCCGTCATCGTGTAACTTGGCGTCTTTGTCGCCGCCAGCGCGATCGCGTCTTCCACCATCGCGCGGGCGATGCCGAGCGCGACGCTGGCGTTCAGCGGCCCCACCCACCAGATGCCCAGCCGGCAGAGCGGGCCGGCGTACGCGGGCGGCAGGTCGCCGAGCGGTCCGATTCTCCAGGTGCGGTGCTCCGGCACGAAGGCATCGTTGACCACGTAATCGTGGCTGCCGGTGCCACGCATACCGAGCGTGTTCCAGTTATCCAGCACCCGCGCCTCGCTTGCGCGCATCCAGACGATCATCGGGGTCGGATTGCCGTCCGGACCGAGCTTGGGCGCCCCGTTGTCGAAGACGAGCGCCTGCCCGGTGAACCAGGTCGCGTAGTTGCTGCCGCTGCGAACGCCCACTGGCCGCTCACACGATAGCCGCCCTGCACCGGCTCCGCCTTGCCCGGCGGAAACCAGCCGCCGGCGAGCAGCGTTCGCGGCTGCGCGAACAACTCATCGCCGCAGGCGGCGGGAAAGAGCATCGGCAGCGTGCTGATGCCTGACTGGTTCGCGGCGATCCAGCCGGCCGCGCCGTCGATGCAGGCGATCGCCTCGAACAGCCGCAGGGCGCAGACCGGATCCATCTCCAGGCCGCCGTATGCTTTGGGTAGCATCGAGCGGAACACGCCAGCGTCGTGCAGTGCCTCGATCGCTTCGGGCGCAAGGCGCCGGTCCGCTTCGGCCTGGGCCGTGTACTGGCGCAGCGTCGGCTCGACCTGCGCGACCATCTCGTCCACGGTTGGGGCGGTGCTTGTGGTGGTCATGGCGCGTTCCTCTCTTTTCCGACTACGCGCGTTCCTCGTTCAGAAACCGCCGGCGGGCGCCCGCCCGGTCGCCTACCGCTGGTTGCTTCGCAACCTGTCCCCTCCCGAGACAGGAGGGGTTGGTCTGAGAACGACCGAGTCTCCCCAATCCAACCCTTCCCGTGTTGGGAAGGGAGATTGCGCGCACGCGAAAGCGGGGTTAGCCGCCCGCGCGGCAGATGTAGTAGTTGTTGACGATGTCGCCTTCGACTTGCTTCACGTCGACGTCGCGGAAGCCCGCTTCGGCCAGCAGCTCCAGCGCCTTCTGCTCGCCCCAGGCCGCGCCCAGCCCCTCGCCGTTCAGCGCCAGGGAGACGGTCATGCAGTGCATGCAGGAGACGGTGTAGAGGAACGGCGCCAGCGGGTGCTCGGCGTTCTCGGCGATGTTGCTTGAAGCGCGGACATCGACCATCAGATAGGCGCCGCCCGGCCGCAGCGCCGACGCGATGTTGCGCAGCACTTTGCGCGGTTGCGCCTGGTCGTGGATCGCGTCGAAGACGGTAACCAGGTCGAACTGCGCGGGCGTATCCAGCGTTGCGGCATCCTGCAGGACGAAGCGGGCGTTGGTGAGTCCGAGTTTCGCCGCTTCGGCCGTGCCCGCGGCGATCCCGTCTTCGGAGAAGTCGAAGCCGGTGAAGCGGCTCTGCGGAAAGGCCTGCGCCATCGTGTTGATCGCGTGGCCGCTGCCGCAGCCCACATCCGCCACGTCGATGCCGTCGCGCAGCTTCTGCACCAGGCCGGGCACCAGCGGCAGCGTCGTCTGCAGCAGCGTGGCGTCCACCGTGGGGCCGCTCATCTGCGCCATCAAGCCCTGGAAGTTCGCGTACTCGGAGTAGGGCACGCCGCCGCCGTTGCGGAAGCTGGTGATGATCTTCTGTTCCACCGTGCCAAGGGCCGGGATGAACTGCGCGAAGTTGGCCAGGTTGTTCGGGCCGGCGGCCTTCGTCAGGCAGACGGCGTGCTCGGGCGGCAGCGTGAACGTCTTGCCGGCCGCGTCGCAGGTCACGATGTGCCCGGCGACCATCGCGCCCAGCCACTCGCGCACGTAGCGCTCCTGCAGGCCCGCTGCCCGCGCGATCTGCTCGCTCGTGGACGGCGGCAGCGTCGCCATCGCCTCGAACAGGCCCGTCTGGTGACCGATGCTCGTCATCAGCGCCAGCGAGGCGCCGTTGAGGGCGCCGAGCATCTGCCCGGCAAACGCTTCGACCTTCGCCTGGTCCAGTTGCTGCGCGGTCATCTTTCTGTTCCTCCGCGTTCTGCCCGCGTGGCGGGCTGGGGGTAGTGACGCCGAGAGACCGTGGCCGCCGCGCCCGCCTCCTCTCCCGGCGCGGCCGCCCTGAGGGATTTACCGGTTGGAATGCTGCGATCCTTCAGCAACATGGCACGCATTCTACGGAGGCTTTCATATCGTGCGCGTGATCTCGGCCACGCCGTTCCAGCGGACGGTGCATGCACGCAACGGCGTTCAGAAGTTGGGATTGTTCGCGGGCAGGCCGAAGAGCACGCGGCCCGCGGTGCGGTAGGTCAGCGCATTGATCGCGACGTCGGCCTCGGCGGTGTGCAGGTCGCGGAAGCAGCGCTCGATCGGGCTGCGGGCGTAGATCGCCGTCGTGCCCGCGGCGCTGTGGATCAGGTCCACGGCGCGCACGGCGCTGCGCATCGCCTGCGAGGCCGCCATGCGCAGGTCCAGCCGCTGCATCGGCGTGCCGTCCTCGCCGGCCAGCGCGGCCTGCCACAGCTCGCGTGTCGCCCCGCGCAGGTGGTGGCGGGCGGAGCTGATCAGCGCATACGCCTCGGCGACGGTCTCCTGCATGCCCGGCTGCTCGCGCAGCGGCTGCGTCGCCATATACGGCGTCTTGCGCTCGGCCAGCTCGACCAGGGCGTCCAGCGCGTGCTGGGCCACGCCCACGGCGAAGGCGCCTTCGATCGGAAAGATCATCAGGGGATAGGCGTTGAAGAGCGGCCCCGTCTCGGGCGCACGCACCCGCGCAGCGCCGGCAAGGGCGGTCCGGCGCGCCGGCACGAAGACGTCGCGCGCCTCGACGTCGTGGCTGCCGGTGCCGCGCAGGCCGGTGGTGTACCAGGTATCGAGAATCTCGGCCTCGCCCGCCGGGAAGCAGACGAAACGCATTTCCGGCTGGCCGTTCGACGTAAGCCGAGCCTCGCCGTTCTCGATCACGCGGCAGATGCCGCCCAGCCAGGAGGCGTGGCGGCAGCCGCTGCCGAAGGGCCAGCGGCCGCTCACCCGGAAGCCGCCGTCGGCGACGAGCGCATCGCCGGGAGGGTTGAGTCCCCCCGCCAGCGTGGCGGTTGGGTCCGGGCCGAAGATGTCGGCGGCGCCCTCGGGATCGAGCTGTGCGCCGATCAAGTAACTGCTGGCAAGACCCCGAATGATGCACCACGCCACGGAGGCGTCGGCGCGCGCCAGCTCTTCCTCCACGACCAGCGCGGTGAGCGGGTCGATTTCGTCGCCACCGTAGGCGCGGGGCTGGAACATGCAGAAGATGCGCGCGTCCTTCAGGTCCTGGACGATGTCGTCGGGCAGGCGGCGGGCCTGCTCGATCTCGTCGCCGCGGGCGGCGATGCGCGGCGCCAGCTCCCGCGCGGCCGCGATCAGTTGGCTGCTCAGGTCCGTGGCAAGGGCGGTCATCGATCGCTCCGGCGGTGCAGCATGCCTGGCCGGCGGGCGGGGAGGAGGAGAATCCCCGCCCGCCGGGTGACGGCGAAGCGCCGGGGGCTCGCCGGGTGCGGACCGGCGAGACCTTCCGCGTCCGGCGGGCCGCCGGTGCAACCAGCCTGCACCCGCCCGCGCGCCTTGTCATGCGTGTGCACACGCATTTCACGATCATTGCGAAGGCGGCGGGCGGCCCTCACCCTCACCCTCACCCCCTTCCCCTCTCCCTCTCCCAGGATTGGGAGAGGGAGAGGGGCCACACAGATGAGGTGAGGGTGAGGGCCCGCCGGCAACAGTAACAACCCGCGGCGCCGCCGCCCGCGAACGTCGAGAATAGGGGATTTCCGGTATGGCTGGTGCTTCGCCCGCGGCTGAGAGTGAAGTACGGCAGGAACCGGTACTCGCTCTCCCTTTCCGCCGGAGCCTGCCGCGAACAAGCCCTGGGCGGGACCGATTCTGGACCGCGGCACGGATGCCGCACCGCCGAGAAGGCTACTGCCCAAGCAGCACAACCTGAACGGCGAGGACGGCAATGGTCACGATGATCGCCCCGGCCAGGACTCCCATCGCGGCGCCCGGCGGCGCACCGCAGAGCGTTGAAGAGGCGTGGGAGCGTTTCCTCAGGGACAACGACCCCGCCAGCCGCGAGCAGCTCATCGTCCAGCACACGCCGCTGGTCAAGTACGTGATCGGCCGGCTGGCGATTCACCTGCCCCAGGTCATCGACTATGAAGACGTGCTCGCCTACGGCACGCTCGGCCTGATCCAGGCGCTCGACCGCTACGATCCCAGCCGCGGTGTCAAGTTCCAGTCCTACGCGGTGATGCGCATCCGCGGCGCCATCCTCGACGCACTGCGCTCCCTGCGCGGCCTGCCGCAGTCGGTGACCGACAAGGCGAAGCGGCTGCAGAAGGCCTCGATCGAGTTGGAACAAACGCTCGGGCGCACGCCCACGGACGACGAGCTGGCCACCGCGCTCGCGATTACGCCGGCCGAACTGAACCAGCAGATGGTCGATGCGTCGTGGGTCACCGTCTCGCTGGACTCGATCCTCGAAGCGCAGAGCGACGGCCACCTCGGCGCCCTCACCTCGCGCAACCGCGACGACGACGTCCTTGGCACGGTCGAGCGCGCGGAGACGATCGACGAGCTGAGCGAGGCGTTGAAGGGCCTTGACGAGCGCGAGCGGCTGATCCTCAGCCTCTACTACCACGAAGAGCTGACGATGCGCGAGATCGGCCAGGTGCTGGAGATCTCGGAAGGCCGCGTCTGCCAGTTGCACGCCCGCGCCCTGCACAAGCTGCGCGTGATGCTGGGCCAAAAGACCCCCGCCTTCTTCGCCGGCAGGTGATGCGAAGCGGCCATTCGCCCGCCGCCCCGACACGGTTGTCTAGTTGTCTACTCTAGTTGTCTAAAGGAGATCGGGCCGGGGCTCGATGATCAGGGGAAGCCCGCCGGGCCGCCGCGGGCAAGGAACGGGCAGGGATGCTGATCCTCACACGCAAGCCGGACCAGCGCATCATCATCAACGACAACATCGTGATCAGCGTGCTGGCCGTGGACGGCGACCGCGTCAAGCTCGGCATCGAAGCACCGGCCGAGGTGCCGGTGCTCCGCGAAGAGGTACAACGCAGCATGGCCCTCGGGAACCGCCGCGCCGAGCTGCCCACAGCCGCTTGCGACGCGCCGGCGCCGCCCGACCTCGCCGCCCCGGTCGACAACCCCCTGCCGAAGCCTTCGTGACCGTCCTTCGTCGTCTCCTCTGAAGTCGCGTGAAGTCGCGGCCGGCTCGCGCGCATAACGGTCCGTGGCACGCCGCCGGCTGGTCCTGCACCCGCGGGCGATGCGGTACGCTTGAGCGGTGAGCAGGAAGCGGGCACGACGGAGCAGCGTGGCGCCGGCGCAGCCGGACGCGGCGCGGCCCCCCGTGCGTGCCGGCCGGCCGGCTGAAGACCCGGTACTCGACGAGAAGGCCCGCGCCGCGCGCCTGGCCGAACTGAAGGCGCGAATCCGCGCCGGCGCCTACCAGATCGACGATGCCGCCGTGGCAAAGAAGCTGCTGCACCCGGACTAGCGAAGCGGCCGCCGCTGGAAGCCGGCGTTTACCTGCGCCCCACCGGACCGCCAGGCAGCAGCGGACACCGCCCGCAGGAACCGCCTCACAACCGTCTGCCGTCGCGCCGTGAGCCCGATCCGCTACGATGGAAATCAGCTCTACCCCTCTCCAGTAACTGGAGCGGGGCCGGGGGTGAGGCCACGCTCGCCGAAGAACCTCAGCTCGAAACCGCGCCCGAAGCTACCGCGATCGGCGCCGCCCTGCAAGCCTACCTGGACGGGCGCGACGCCGGCCTGCGCGTGATCGCCTGCGAACGCGTCTCCGGCGGCTACGAGACGTTCATCTACCGCGCGCGCCTGGAAGGACGGGGCGCGCTGCTGCCTGCCGGGCCGGAGCTGATCGTGCGCATCTACCGCGGCGTGAACGTCGTCGAACGCGGCCGCTGGGAGGCGACGGCGATCGCGGCGATGCAGGCCCGTGGCATTCCCACGCCGCCGCTCTATCTCTACGAGCCGGACGCGGCCCCGCTCGGCGCCCCCTTCCTCGTCCTCGGCGTCGTGCCGGGCCGGCGCATGGACGAGGCGGCGCTCGCGAGCGGCACGGTCACCGTGGTGAAGCTGCTCAAGGCCTACGCCGAGATGCAGACGCGCATCCAGGCGATCGACTGGCCGGAGGGCCGCGAACTGCTGCGCGCCGCACAGGCGAACAGCGCCTTCGACGCGCTGGCCTGGGCGCCGGGGCGTTTGCAGGCGGCACGGACCGAGCTGCAGGCGCGCGGCCTCACCACGCTGCTGCCGGTCGCCGACTGGCTGGAGCAGAACCGCCGCATGCTGAAGCGAGCGCCCGAGGTCTTCGTGCACGGCGACTTTCACCCGCTCAACATTTTCGTCGAGGGCACGCGCATCAGCGGCATTCTCGACTGGGGCGGCTGCGGCTTCGCCACGCGCTGGGAGGACATCGGCTGGTCCAGCATGCTGATCGCCACCGTCTCATCGCCGGACAAAAGGGAAGACCGGCGGCTGGCGCCCTACCGCAGCGTGGCGCACAAGATCTACCTCGGCCTGCTGTGGAAGGCGGGCGGCCTGGACCGGCGGGCGCTGCGCTGGGGCGAGGTCTACGGCGCCCTGCGCTGGCTGCTGATCTTCCTGCCCTCGTATCTGCCGGACGCCGGCCCCGCCGTGCTCAATCCCGACGCCGCCACGCTGACCACACCGCGCTACGTCAAGCGCGTGCGCCGCTTCATTGAGAAGCGCACGAAGCTCCAGCTCGCGATCGCCTGAGCGGCCACCCGCGCCGACGCCTCCGCTGATCTGCGGGCAGTGGCACAGTAGCGCCGCGTCGCCCGAATGAGCCATTGCTCGCCATAAGTTAGGGGATTTCCTGATGCGCCCAATCGTGCCGGCTGCGTATTGTTGTGACAGAAATCTTGCGAGCAGCTGCTGGTTCGGCAGGGCTGGCGCTGCAGCGTGATCCGCCGGCAGCACGATCCTCGCCCGGCGCCCTTCGCCCATCCCCGCCGCGCGGCTTGACCGCGCGGGGCGTGGCGCAACCATTGCAGGAGCGCGGAATTTGCCAGATCCGCCAGAAACCTGCGAGACGAAGGGATCGCTGGCCACGCCTATAATGCGTCGACGGCAGAAAGTCCGATCAGGGGAAGGTGCCGCGGGCGCCAGCATACGCCTGCCCCGCGAGGAGTAACGATGGCGCGAACTTTCGAATCCGACGGCCAGCAGGCCGCGTCCATGCCCTTGGGGGCGCGCCGGCCGGCGCGCAGCATCCGCGTGCTGATCGCGGACGACCACCGCATCCTGCGCGAGACGCTGCGCCTGCTGCTGGAGCTGCGCCACGAAGTCGATGTGGTCGGCGAGGCGGATGACGGCCGCGAAGCCGTGGACATGGCCGAGCGGCTGAAACCCGACGTGGTGCTGATGGACATGGGCATGCCCGCCCTCAACGGCATCGAGGCGACGCAACTGATCCGCCGGCGCCTGCCCCGCACCCGTGTGCTCATGCTCAGCGGCTACGACCAGGACGACCGCGTGACCGCGGCGCTGCGCGCCGGGGCAGCCGGCTACGTGGTCAAGAACGCGCCGGTGGAAGAGCTGCTCAAGGCGATTCAGCAGGTCAGCCAGTCCGGCACCTACCTCTCCACCACGATCGCCGACCGCGCGGGAGAGCGCGACGGGTTGGGCAGCGTCGCCGACCCCGCCAAGCGGGAGCCGGTGCTGACCGCCCGCGAACGGGAAGTGCTGCAACTGGTGGCCGAGGGCCACAGCAACAAGGGCATCGCCGAGCGGCTGTTCATCAGCCCCAAGACCGTCGAGGCGCACAAGGAGCACATTGTGCGCAAGCTGGGCATCCGCGGCAGCGCCGAGCTGATTCACTACGCGATTCGCAAGGGGCTGATCTTCATCGAGACCGACAGCCAGATCGGCCTCGCGGCGGGGCCGTCGTAATCGCCATCCCCTCATTGATCTATATCTACAGCGATCTATATCTACAGCTGTCTACAGCGATTCTCTCAAGCGATCTAACGCTCCGCGCCCGCCTCCGGCGTAGCCGGAACCGCGAGCGACCCGTCCAGACTCGCCCGCCTACCGCGCTGCATACGCTCGAGCCCTGGATCTGGACGTGATGGCCGCGTTCGGCCCTCGCGGCCTCTCCGGCCGGCCGCACGGCGGCAGCAGACGCCGCTTGCCCTTGCCGGCCCAGCGCAACGGCAGCCCGGCATGCTGCGCTGAGCGCGCCGCGCAGAACTCGCGCAAATCTGGCTGAACCTCCGCCCGCGTCCCGATACAGAATATGTCGTCAATGCCGTACAAACGGGCTTGACAACCGGTACGGACAGTTCCACCTTACGCATCGTAAGGCGCAGAAAAGGACACAGCCGACCGTCGACCGTGCTCTGCGTCGGGAGCGTCAGTATGGCAGACAACGGAAGTCTGTTTGACGACGAGCCGGAGAAGCCGCAGGAGCCCGCGTCCGCGCCTGCCCAGGGCCAACCCGGCCAGGAGGGAGGTGCGCCGCGGGGCGCCGTCTCGAGGCGACGCTTTCTCGTCGGCGCCGGCGTGGCGGCGGCGGCGGGGGCGGCGGCGGGTACGGCGGGCACGGTCGGCATCGGTTCGCTCGGCGGCGGCAAGAAGAGCAGCGGCGGCGCGACAAACGCACAGCCTGCCAAGGGGACGAACGGCACATCGGCCGGCGCCGCGGGCGGCGCCGCGGCCCAGGGCGTGACGGTCGGCCTACCCGCGGGGCAAACGATCTCGCAGGCGCTGGTGCGGCTCAACGTGAACGGCGCCGACCACTGGCTCAGCGTCGCCCCGCACGAGACCCTGGCCGAAGTCCTGCGGCAGAACCTGGGCCTGACGGGAACCAAGATCGGCTGCGATCGCTCCGAGTGCAGCGCCTGCACCGTGATCGTGGACGGCGTGCCGCAAAACTCCTGCTCCCTGCTGGCCATCCGTGAAGACGGCAGGAAGATCACGACCGTGGAGGGTCTTGAGCAGGGCACCACGCTCAGCGCGGTGCAGCAGGCGTTCATGGAGCACATGGGGCTGCAGTGCGGCTTCTGCACTCCGGGTCAGATCATGCAGGCCACGGCGCTGCTGCAGACCAACAAGAGCCCGGATGAAGCGGCCATACGGCGCGCGATGTCGGGCAACCTCTGCAAGTGCGCGGCCTATCCAAACATCCTGGCGGCGGTCGCGCAGGCCGCCAAGGCGAGCGCCGGCTGAGCGGTGAGCGGAAAGAGGCGATCACGATGGCTGAGAATACGCAAAGGCCCGGCCGCCGCACGATCGACTACGTCTACGGCGACCTGCTTTCGACCCACGCCCTCCACCAGCAGCGGGAGATTGAGTCTAAAGACCGCACCGGCATCTCGCAGATCGAGCGCGTCCTCAGCGGGGAAGAGCGCCCCGCCGACGTGGAGCGCGACCGGGAGCGCCTGCGCGGCCTGGGGGCGCTCGGCCCGCAGGCCGGACCCCGCACCACGCTGCGCGTCGCGGCCGGCAGCGTGGTGGGCAAGCCCACGGTGGATTTTCGCGCGCGTGACAAGGTGACCGGGCGCGCCCAGTACTCCGTCGATACCTATCTGCCCGGCATGCTCTGGGCAAAGGTGCTGCGCAGCCCGCTGCCGCACGCGACCGTGGCCTCGATCGATACGAGCAAGGCCGAGGCGTACCCCGGAGTGCGCGCGGTGATCACTTACAAGGACGTACCGACCAAAGTTCCGCGGCCGGCGCTGACCGGCGAACCCGCCTTCGCCGGCGAGCCGGTCGCCGCCGTCGCCGCCGACTCCGCGGCGATCGCCGAAGAGGCGCTGGCGCTGATCGACGTCAAGTTCCAGCAACTTCCCCACGTCCTGGACCCGCGCGAGGCGCTCAAGGCGGGCGCGGCGGCCGTGCGGAATGCGCTGAAGGCGAACGCGATCCGCGATCCGCAGTTCAGCTACTCCCGCGGCGATACGGCCCAGGGCTTCGCCGCGGCGGACGTGACGGTCGAAATCAGCGTCGAGACGTCTTACGAGCAGCACGTGGCGCTCGAACCGCACAACGCCGTTGCCGTCTGGGACCGCGACCAGTTGACGATCTACAGCGGCACGCAGTACGCGCACGGCGTCGCCTCCGCGATCGCCGCGGAGTTGGGCATGCCGCAGTCGGCCGTGCACCTGCTCGCGCACGACACCGGCGGCGGCTTCGGCGACAAGACGGGCCGCCAGGCCTACCACATCCTCACGGCGCTGCTAGCGAAGAAGACCGGGCGCCCGGTGCGCTGGGAGCTGAGCCGCAAGGACATCTTCGTCGATACAGGTCACAACTATCCGCTCTTCGCCAGCGCCAGGCTCGGCGTCAAGAAGGACGGCACGATCACGGCGATCGAGGGCACGTCGTACATCGCCGGCGGCGCCTACGGCACGGTCGCCAACGCCGACGACTGGGAGTCCGCGACGCGCACCTACCGCATCCCCAACGTGAAGGTGGCCGGGTTCGCCGCCTTCACCAATACGGTGATCACCGCGGCGCTGCGCTCGGTGGGCGAGGCCTCCGGCAACTTCATGACGGAGAACCTGATCAACAAGGCCGCCGAAGCGATCGACATGGACCCGCTGGAGTTCCGGCTGAAGAACATCGTCACCGACGTCGACCAGGTGGTGAACCTGCCCTACTCCAGCAACGGCCTGCGCGAGGCGATTATGCGCGGCGCGGAGCTGTTCAACTGGCAGGCGCGCTGGAAGGGCTGGAAGAAGGGGCCATTCGACCTCACCCGGCCCCAAAAGGGCATCGGCATGATGTGCTTCACCTGCAACAAGGGTGCGGCCGGACCGCCGATGACCGGCCTCGTCCAGATCCAGACCGATGGCTCGGTGTTGCTGAACACCGGCGCGGCGGATATCGGCGGCGGCCAGGGCACGACCTGGAGCATGATCGCCGCCGAGGCGATCGGCGTGCCGCTCTCTCAGGTCAGCATCGCGCGCATGGACACCCACGCCGGCCCGAACACGGGCATCGTCGCCGGCAGCCGCGGCACCAAGTCCGTCGGGCTGGCGATGCTGGCCGCGGCGCAGGACGCGAAGAACAAGCTCTTGGAGGGCGTCGCCGTCAAGTGGAAGCTGCCCGACACCTCGGACCTGGACATCAAAGACGGCATCGTCTTCCGCAAGAGCGATCCCGGCAACAGGGACTTCCAGTTCACCATGGCCCAGGCCGCGGCTTCCAGCGTCGTGATCGTCGACGGACAGCCGCAGCCGGTCTCCGGCACGCTGATCGGCGAATCGCGCGTGCCCGCGCCGAGCGGGTACTCGCAGAAGACCTTCGGCGCCGGCTTTTATGAGATCGAGGTCGATCCGGGCACCGGCTACGTGCACGTCACCGAGGCCGTCCAGGTGCACGACGTCGGGCGCGCCATCAATCCGACCGGGGTGATCAACCAGATCCACGGCGGCGTGACGCAGGGGATGAACAAGGCGCTGACCGAGGAGCTGCTCTACGATCCGCCGACGGGCGTGATCATGAACCCCAACCTGGACGACTACAAGCTGCACATGCTCGACGCGCTGCCCGACAAGGTGCAGGTGGACTTTGTCGAGCCGTATGACCATATCGGCCCGTTCGGCGCCAAGGGGATCGGCGAGCCGGCGCTGCTGCCGGCTTCGGCCAGCATCCATGCCGCCATCCACGACGCGCTGGGCATCTACGTCGACCACCAGCCCATGACGCCTCCGCGCATTCTGGACGCGCTGCGCGGCGCCTAGCCTGCTGATTGGCCGAGGGCTGAGACGGCTGCGAGGAGGCCGAGACGCGAACCATTGGCTACATGAAGCACACAGACTGGCGGCAGGCATCGGTTGCGCTGGCGAAGGCGCCGAAGGCGCGCGCCATCGCCGGCGGCAGCGACCTGCTCGACATGGTTAAGGAAGGCCTGCAGGGGAGCGGCCTGCCGCGCTGGGAGACGTTCGTCGACATCCGCACGATCGACGGCAGCGACGCGATCACCGCCAAGTCCGACGGCCTGACGATCGGCGCCCTGGCCACACTCTCCGCGATCGAACGGCACCCCGACATCGTCAAGACGTATTCCGTGCTGTCCAGGGCTGCCGGCGCCGCCGCCTCGCCGAACATCCGCAACGTGGGCACGATCGGCGGCAACATCAACCAGCGGCCGCGCTGCTGGTACTTCCGCAACACGGAGTTCGACTGCTACAAGAAGGGCGGCAACTTCTGCTTCGCCGTCACGGGCTCCAACACCTATCACGCCATCCTCAACGGCGAGCTCTGCTACATCGTGCACCCCTCGGATACGGCGCCCGCCCTGATGGCGCTGAACGCAAGCGCCGTGATCAGCACGCCGACCGCCGACAAGACGGTCTCGTTCGACAACTACTTCACCGGCCCGCGTGTCGACGTGCTGCGCGAGAACATCCTCTCGCAGGGGGATCTGCTCAAGGAGATCCGCATCCCGGCGCCGAAACCGGGCACGGGGATGGCCTGGTTCAAGGCGCAGCGGCGCGGCCAGACCTACGACTTCGCCATGGCGAACATCGCCACGGTGATCACCAAGGAGAACGGCAAGGTCAGCGAAAGCCGCATCGTGCTCAGCGGTGTGGCGCCGACGCCCTACCGCGCGACGGCGGCCGAAGACGTGATCAAAGGGCAGGCCGTCGACGCCAGGCTTGCCCAGCAGGCGGCCGACCAGGCGCTGCTGCCGGCGCGGCCGATGACGAACAACGCCTACAAGGTCGGCCTGGCGAAGAGCCTGATCGTGCGCTCGATCCTCGAGGCGTGGGGGCAAGGGTGACGCAGCAAGGCGGCGCCGCGCCGGTCCAGGCCGACATGGACCGGCGGGCGTTTCTGAAGACGACGGGCGGCGCCGTCGCCTCCGTGGCGCTCGTCGGGCTGGGGCTCGTCGGGGCGCTCAAGGGCGTCGCCTTCCCCTCGATCGCCAACGCGAGCGGCGTGATCATGCCCGATCCGTCGCTCTGCATCGGCTGCCTCACCTGCGAAGTCCAGTGCTCCGAAGTCCACAAGCAGGCGGGCCTCTCCGACGTGCCGCGTATCCGCATCTACCACCGCGACACGGTGCAGGTGGACCCGCAGATCGTGGCGAACTTCGGCGACCGCGGGCGCTTCTTCCAACACGTCTGCTTGCAGTGCCCGGACGCGCCCTGTGTGCCCGTCTGCCCGGTAAATGCGCTGCATGTGGACGGGAAGACCGGCGCCCGCGTGATCGATCCGAAGACCTGCATCGCCTGCGGCAAGTGCGAGCAGGCCTGCATCTTCCCGACGCCGCCAGAGAGCCAGGCCGTCTCCAGCGAGCACTACCACCAAACGTCGCGCATCACGCGCGACACGAAGCTGAACGTCTTCGCCAAGTGCGACCTCTGCAACTTCCGGCCGGAGGGACCGGCCTGCATCGAGCGCTGCCCGGTGAACGTGCGCATCAAGCAGGGGATCATCAAGAGCGACGTGATGTGCCTCGACCTGCTGAAGCCCGAGAACAAGAGCAACTTCGAGAAGATGCGGGCGCAACAGACGGCGCCGGCCTGATGCGCCGGTCTTGCTGAGGCCGGGCCTCCAGCAGCTTCAGGGCGGTTTCAATCGCCGGCATGAGGAAGAAGCGATGAGCGCACGACAGGAGCGTATCCCCGGCGCAGCGCCACGCCCGTCCACGCGCTGGTTGCCCGCCCTGTTGCTGCTGCTGACCGTCGTCGGGGCGGTGCTGGTGCTGCCGATGGTCACGCACGACCAGGGGGCGCGTAGCTGGTACCGCGGTCTGCTCGGCGGCAGCGGGCTGTACCGGCTGGACGTCGCCTTCGCGCGGCTGGCGCCGTTCATCCTCGCGGCCGGCGTCTGCCTGGCGCTGATCGTGCGCGGCCGCGGGCGGCGTCATGTGCTCGTGGTCGGCACCTCGCTGCGCCGGCACGAGTGGAGCGAAGTGGTTACGCACTGGGCCAACGCCGCCGGCATCGGTATCGGCCTGATCACGGCGGCCTGGCTGAAGCGCTGGATCGGCCGGCCCTTCTCGCTGGAAACGACCTACCTGCTGCACTTCATCGGCGCCGGGCTCACGCTCGCGGCCGTCGCCTACCACCTCACCTTTGAGCTGGCTGGCGGCGGCGCCGGCCTCGTGCCGCGCCGGCTTGCCGACGTTAAGAATGCGCTGGCCGAGGTGATCAGCTACACCGGCGTCTACCGCGGCCTGCGAGGCGCCTTCGGCGTGCAGCTGCCGCCGGTGATCCGGCGGCCGCTGCAGAAGCCGCTGCGGGCGCTGAAGCTCGCGCCGGATCCGCCGGGCAAGTACCTGGCCACGGAGAAGGTGCTCTCCTACACGATCTGGACGGTGCTGATCGCGATCATCGTGCTGACGGGCCTGGTCAAGTCGCTGCACTACGTCTTCGCCATGCCGGCCGGGCTCAGGCAGGCGGCGACCTTCCTGCACGACGGCGCCACGCTCTTCATCCTCGCCTTCCTCTGCATCCACGTGGCGGCGTTAGTCCTGGTGCCGCGCAACTGGCCGCTCGTCGGCTCGATGTTCACCACGCGCGTGCCGCGAGCCTACGCGAAGCACCACCTGCCGGGCTGGGAAGCGGAGGCCGAGCGGGAGGAAGACGCGCGGGGCGCCAGCCGCATTCTGTAAGCGATCGAGGCGGGGCAAGCCCGCCTACGGAAGCACGAGCGTCCGTAGGCGGGCGAAGGGATCGGCGCGGTCAGTCGTCCCGGCGCACCGGCACCGGCTGGAGCAGCGGCGTGCCGGGCAGGCCGGCGCCGTGCCCCGCCTTGCCTTCAACATCCAGGTGGGGCAGCATGCGGTCGAGCCAGGCAGGCAGCCACCAGTTGCCGTTGCCCAGCAGCTCCATCGTGGACGGCACCAGCACCAGCCGCACGATCGTCGCATCGACGAAGACTGCCGTCGCTAGGCCGACGCCGAACTCCTTGACCACGCGCGCGTCGCCCAGTGCGAAGCTGAGGAAGACGACGACCATGATCGCCGCCGCGGCCGTGATCACCCGCGCGGTCACGGCCAGGCCGTGCGCGACGGCCGACTTGTTGTCTCCCGTCGCCAGGTACGCTTCGCGCACGCGGCTGATCAGGAACACTTCATAGTCCATCGAAAGGCCGAAGAGGATGGCGAAGAGGAACATCGGCAGGAAACTCTCCACCGGCCCCTTGCGCACGCCGACCACGTTCGAGAACCAGCCCCACTGGAAGACCGCGACCAGCACGCCGTAGGCCGCGCCGATCGAGATCAGGTTCATCACGCCCGCCTTCAGCGCCACGACGGCCGAGCGGAAGACGGCCGTCAGCACCAGCACCGAGAGGCCGATCACCGCGGTGAAGAAGAGCGGCAGGCGGCTCTGGATGCGGTCGCCGATATCGATGAACGCCGCGGTCGGTCCGGCGACGTAGGCGCGGACACCCGTGCCTGCCAGCGCCGGAGGCAGCGTGCCGTGGCGCAGGGTGTGGATCAGGTCCTGCGTCGCCGTGTCCTGCGGCGAAGTGGACGGCGTCACCTGGATGATCGCCGCGTCGCCGGCCGCGTTCTGCAGCGGCGCCGAGACCTGCGCCACGCCCGGCTGGGCGGAGAGCACGCGGCCCAGGGTCGCCAGCGCTGCGCCGCCCTTCGCGCCGGCCCCCTTCGTGTCCACCACGATCGCCAGCGGGCCGTTGAAGCCGGCGCCGAACCCGTCGCTCAGCAGATCGTAGGCGCGGCGCGAGTGCAGCGAGGTCGGCCCGTTGCCGGCGTCCGACGAGCCGAGCTGGAGCCGCAGCACCGGCAGCGCCAGCGCCAGCAGCAGGGCCAGCGAGGCGCCGAACCAGAGCAGCGGCCGTCGCTGGATGCGCCGCGCCAGGCGGTACCAGCCGCCAGTCTGCTGGCTGCCGCCGAGCTCCACGTGCAGGAAGGGGACGGACCAGCGGTCGATGCCGCGCCCGCTGAAAGCGAGCAGCGCCGGCAGCAGCGTCAGCGCCACCAGCACGGCCACGGCGACGACCAGCGAGGAGCCGACGCCCAGGGCGCCGACGAAGGGGATGCCGACCAGCGTGAGGCCGAGCAGCGCGATCACCACCACGCTGCCCGCGAAGATCACCGAGCGGCCGGCCGTCGTCAGCGCCAGCTCGACGCTCTCCGCGACGCTCTTGCCGGCGTGCAGCCCCTCGCGGTAGCGGGTGACGACGAGCAGCGCGTAGTCGATGCCCACGCCGAGGCCGATCAGCGCGGCGAACTCGCTTGCGAACGAGGGAAACTCCAGCACGTTGGCCAGAAAGGCGATCCCGGCGAAGCTGACGCCGAGCGCCACGATCGCCGTCGCCAGCGGCAGGCCCATCGCCACGACGGAGCCGAAGGCGAGCAGCAGGATGAAGACGGCGAAGAGCACGCCGATCGCCTCGCTGGCGCCGGGCGGCGCCACGTCCGTCTGGTAGACCACGGCGCCGCCCGCCTCGACCGTCAGCCCGCCGCCCTTCGCCCGGTCGACCAGGTTCAGAAGCGGCTTCACGTCGGGCGCCGTGAGCGAGCTAGCGCGCTTGGCGTACTGCACGCTGGCGTAGCCGATCGTGCCGTCCTGCGAGATGCCGCCGGCGCCGTTCTGCTGATACGGCGAACCGACGCCGACCACGCCCTTGAGACCGGCCGCTTCGTGCAGAACCGTCGCCACCACGCCCTGCACGGCGGGGTCGTTCAGCCCGCGGGCATCCTTGAAGACGATCGTGGCGCTGTCGCCGGCCTGCTGCGGAAAACGGCTCTTCAGCAGGTCGGCGGCCTTCTGCGACTCGGTGCCGGGGATATCGAGGTTGCTGGAGAAGCTGCCGCCCGCCGCCCGCGAGAGGGCGAGCAGGCCGATCAGGGCGACCACCCAGATACCGACCACCAGGCCGCGACGGCGTGTCACCACGCCCGCCCAGCGGCTCAGCAGTCCGTTGCGTTCACTGTTGCTGCGTCTGTGTGCGGTGTGCATCGAGAGTGTCCTGTATTCCACCAGCCGGCGGCGCTCGTTAGGCGCGGACGGCCTCGATGTCGATGCTGATCGCCAGCTCATCGCCGACGCCGAGGTACCACGCGCGCCAGGTCAGGCCGAAGTCGCGCCGGTTCACCACGGTGGTGGCGCTGAAGCTGAGCCGCGGCAGCCGCGGATCCTGCTCGGGCGCGGCATGCGTCTCCAGCTCCACGGGACGCGTCACGCCGTGGATGGTGAGATCGCCGCTGATGCGGTAGCTGCCGGCCGCTGGGTCCACCGGCGTCACTACGCGGCTTTCGAACGTGATCGCGGGGTACCTCTCGACGTCGAGGAAGTCGCGGCCGCGCAGATGCTTGTCGCGCATGCGGCTCTCCATGCTGTTGCCGGTGGTTACGCTCGCGGTCTGGATCGTGGCGGCCACGTGCGACTCGGACGGTTGGGCGGCGTTGAGCGCGATCGTGCCGGCGACCTCGGTGAAGCGGCCGCGCACCCGGCGCGGCACGACGAGTTGGCGCTTGTGAACGGCGAAGCTCACCCGCGAGCGGGCGGGATCGATCTGCCAGGTGGTCGCGGTGTCGGAGTCGTTGGCGGTAGCTGGCGTCGTCATAGTCTTGTTCCTCAGGTGAATCTGGGGCCGAATCGGCGGCGCGCTCTGCCGAGGCGGCGCGCCGGGGTGCAGGCGGTCGCCGCCGGCAGTGCTGTGCAGAGTTGCGATGGCTGCGGGGTGGATGGGACGAAACCAGTCGACGGCGGGTGCGCCGCCGCCCGCTTCGCTAGATGCCGGGGACGACGAAGAGGTTCATGCGCGAGGAGCGCAGCCGCAGTTCCTTCGGCTCGCGGTACTCTTCAGAGTCGTACCAGCGCTGCACATGCTCCGGGCTGGGGAACTCAATCACGAACATGCTCAGCGGCTGCAGCTCCCCTTCCAGCACGCGTGGCTGCCTGCCGGCGACCACGCGGCCCTCGTGCTGCTGGATCGTCTGCCCGACGACCTGCGCGTAGCGGCTCATGCCCTCGGCATCGGTGACCTCCAGGGCTTGCACGACGACGAATGCGGACATCTCTCTTGCTCCTGTCTTCATGTCTTCATGGCTTTAGATGTAGGGCTGCGCGGGAGCGGCAGCCGTTGCTCGGGTCGGCGTCCAGGCGGGGTGTCGAGCAGACGCGGCAGGGCTACTGCAGCGCCGAGCGGCGGAAGACCTGCATGGAGGCGAAGACGAACAGGACGGCGAAGCCGGCGAGCACGGCGAGGCTGGCCGCCGCCAGCGCCGTCTCCGAGTGGCTGCCCCAGATCGACTGCAGGCCGCTGGGCGAGCCTCCGACCAGGCCGTGCCGCATCAGCGCCAGCGCGTGCGTCGAGGGCAAGACCTTGGCGACGCCCGCGAGCCCCTTCGGCAGCACGTCGATCGGGAAGAGTGAGCCGGCGAAGAACCAGGGCACGATCGCGATCGCGGGGATGATGCCGACGTACTCCTCCTGCGAGCGGGCGCGGAAGGCCAGCACCTCCGCGATCGCCGCGACGATCGCGGCCAACAGCACCGCGGACACGGCGAACCAGAGCACGCCGCTCATCGAGGTGTGCAGCGTGGCGCCGCGCACCACGGCCGCCAGCACGAGCACGACCACCTGCAACGATGTCACCGTCAGTGTTGCCAGCACGTTGCCCAGCGGCACCAGCCAGCGCGGCAGCGGCGCCGCCAGCAGCTCGCGCAGGCCGCCGTGCTCGCGGTCGGCGAAGACGCTGATGCCGGTGAACAGCGCGTTCAGCGGCACGAGCAGCACCACGGTGGCGACGGAGACGAAGGTCATGTAATTCACTCTCGGGTTGAACGAGCCGAGCGAATCGTTCAGCGCCGGCGCGATCACCAGGGCGAAGAGCAGCGGTGTGGTCAGCGGCACCAGCAGCTCGCGCGGGCTGCCCGCGAGCAGCCGCAGGCGCCGGCGGTAGAGCGTGATCAGTTGCGAGAGCATCATTACGCTTCCTTTCAGGGTTGGGAGGCCGGCGTCAGGCGGCGAGACGGGCGCCGGTGTGACGCAAATACACGTCGTCCAGCGTCGGGCGGCGCACGGCGATCGAGCGCAGCGGCAGGGCGGCGTCGCGCAGGCAGCGCACGGCGACGTCGCCCTGGCCCTCCTGCAGCGGGATCGTGAGCAGCGTGCCGATCGCCAGCGCGTTCTCCGTCGGGATGCCGCCGGCGCTCAGGGCTTCGCGTACGGCAGCCGCGGCGCCGGCCGCGTCCACTTCCAGCACCTCGGCGCCCAGGGCGGCCAGCAGGTTCGCGGGCGAATCCATGGCGACGATGCGGCCGGCGTGCATGATCGCGATGCGGTCGCAGAGCCGCTCGGCCTCGTCCAGGTAGTGCGTGGTGAGCAGGAGGGTGAGCCCCTGCCGGGCGCGCAGGTCCTGGATCAGCGCCCACAACTCGTGGCGGATCGCCGGGTCCAGGCCGACGGTCGGCTCGTCGAGAAAGAGCACCTGCGGGTCGCTGAGCACGGCGCGGGCGATCTCCAGCCGCCGGCGCTGGCCGCCGCTGAAGCTGCGCGCCGGCCGGTCGATCACCTCGCCGAGGCCCATCAGCTCGATCAGCTCGGCCATGCGCTGGCTGGCGCGGTCTTTGGGCACGCCCCAGAGGCGGGCGTGCAGCGTCAGATTGGCCCGGCCCGACAAGGCCCCGTCCAGCACCGAGTCCTGGAAGACGATGCCGGAGACGCGCCGCGCCGCGATCGCCTCGCGATCGACGTCGTGGCCGGCGAGCATGACCTTGCCGCTGGTGGGGCGCACGGTCGTCGTGAGGATGCCGATCGTGGTGGACTTGCCGGCGCCGTTGGGGCCGAGCAGGCCGAACGCCTCGCCGCGGCGCACCTCAAAGGAGACGCCGCGCAGCGCCTCGACGCCGCCCGCGTAGGTCTTGCACAGCTCGCGTACCCAGACGCCTGTGCCGGCGTGCATGGGCAGGGGAGGCGAGGCGGCGGATGTGCCCGCCGTGCGGTCTGCTGCGTGCGGGCCAGTGTCGCCCACTGCCGGGGGACGTCCGCGCGGTTCAGCGGCCATGACTGCTCCTTCCGTGTTGGCTCCGTGCTTCAGGATAGATTCCAATGCAGATACGTAACGTATCTATGATCACGGTGCGCGATGCCGCCGCGCGGCGCTCGCGTCTTGCGGTCCGATCGGCCCCGGGCAAAGCGGCCGAGGCGGGCACTGGCCGTTTGGGCAGGTACCGGCGCCCGCACGCATGGCGGCAGGCGCGGGCTTTGCTACACTGGCGCCGATGCCACACCTAGCAAGTGACGCCGAAGCTGCTGTATCCGCGCCCGCGGCGCGCGGCGGCCGCCCGCTCGACGAGGCGGTGGACACGGCCATCCTGCGCGCGGCGGTGCGGCTGCTGATCAAGCAGGGCTACGCGCGCATGTCGATCGCCGGCGTGGCCGAGGCCGCCGGCGTGGGGCGGCCGGCGATCTACCGCCGTTACCGCGACAAGTCCGAGCTGGTGCTGGCGGCGATCGCCTACATGCGCAACCAGGCCGCGGCGCCGGACAGCGGCGACACGCGCGCCGACCTGGTCCGGCACCTGGAGCAGGCGCGGCAGAAGTTCGACACGACGCTGATGGGCACGCTGCTGGTGGAAGAGCGCCAGCACCCGGAGCTGTTGCGCCGCTTCCGCGAGCGCATGATCGCGCCGCGCAGCGAGGACGTGATGGCGGCGCTGGCGCGCGGCCAGGCGCGCGGCGAGGTGCGCGCCGACCTCGACCTGCAGTTGGCCGCCCACGCGGTGATGGGCAGCTTCCTCTTCCACTACATCGCCGTCGGCCCGCCGGCGCGCGGCTGGGCCGAGCGCGTCGTCGCCACCCTCTGGCCCGCCTTCGCCGCCGACAAGGCCCGAACAGGCTCTTTCTAAGACATGGTTTCAAAACCGGCTCGAGTTCCCGCTTGTAGGTGTGCGATCGCACCTGAACGCCGGTTTTGAAACCATCTGTAAGTGAGCGAGTGAGCGTGGATGGCCAGTACCGGCGCCTGGGAGCGCGTCACCCGCCGGCAACATCCGCTTGGCCTGTGCGTATATCGCCCTCATGCGTGCAGATTTCATATGAATAGGCCCTTAATGACGGAGGGCCGCCTGCGGAGAGAGAAAGCGCACAGTACCCGCGCCGGCGTCCAAAGCACGCCATTCTGGAGTGCCGTAGCCACGCAGAGTATAGGTTACTAGCGCGCACTCCTCGATCCGAAGTTCGAACGCATCGGCTATGACCCGTCCGGGTTCGGTGACGACGAGCACGTTCTGTCGGCGGAACTCGAGAAGCACCGTCCGATCCAATGCTGTGGACCACGTGAGGTCAACGAATTCATCATAGGGGCGACCCACCCAGCCACTTGGGAGCACGATGTTCGCATGCTTCGCCGAGCCGAACCAGTCGACGACCATTCGTACAACGTCAGTCGTCCGCATTTCGCCACCATCTGCTACGGTGGTAGACTCCCGCCGCCAACTATCCATCAGGTTCGACGCCGCTGGCCTGCCGGGGCATGTGAAAGCCGGGAAGATCGCCCGATCGAAGCGCGGCGTTGGAGAGCACCTTTGCGGCCGGAGATGGCTGGCCAGCGCCGGCTGCCGTTCGACTCACGGCCGTGGACTCTCTCGAGACCGTAGCCAGTCCAGGTCCGGACGTATGTTGGATGCAGCCGCCGAGAATCACGATCCCACCGACGACGGCTGCGGCAAGCAGTGAGTGCCGCGAACGGCTAATCAACCCGGCCACATCTAACCATCCGTCTCCGGGCGAGCCGCCGCAGATCGCCCGGACGTTCGCCTGCGTAAGACCGTTAGCGATCTATTGCGCTCTCCCTAGCAAGAAGGAGCCTGCGCTGCCGGGACTCGTTCTCCTAGTCCGGGAAGCGCAGTAAATGTCCTCCTGCATCGAGTCCGTAGCCGCCAGCGGGATAACCAGCAGGCGACAGGGATAAAGGAAAAGTGGAACCCGGCAGCTCCGCCCTCGATCCGCAGAGGCCAGCTAAACTACCGAAGCCCCGTTGCGCCGGACGGTGATGCCTGGAACGAGCTTCGCTGCCCGAAACCGGCGCTGAGTTCCCTCCGGATCGCGGCGGAGCGCAGTGAAGACGATGGCCAAAGCGCCTCGCGGCGCGATGGGCGTGCAGTCATTAAGTAGCCAACTTGCCCGTGCTTCTCGCCAGCCATTGCTCTCGCGCATACGCATGAGCGTCGTGGCTGCCTTTGTGTCACCCGAGTACATGATATGACCATTGTCCTCGTCTAGTCGGCGAATTAACGCGGCATACTTCCCCTCGCCCTCCTGTCGATCGGGGAGGCTGGGCGTTGGCACCTCCACCAGCCATGCTCGTTCCGCGAGCTCCTCAACTGCCTCAGCCTGTTCGTCTTGTCGTCGGATCACTGCCAACGTCTCCTCTCAATTTGGTAGCAGCGAATCTGATGTTCATCGGTCGACCCGTATGGTCACCGACGCGGAAACGAAGGAACCGGGCTCAAAGTAGTCGTCAACCCGGTAGCGGTTGTCCGAGTCGAGCGAGAAGCTGACCGGTCCCTCGCCTACAAACTTGTGCTCACCGTCGCTTTTCTCTTGCGACGGTAGCTGTGGCCAGTCATTATATAGCGTGATGTAGCCACGCCTGCCAGACTTTTCATTCAGCCATTGGATTCCGATGTGCCAGCCGGTGATGCCGCCTGCACCTTCGTGAAGGGCCATCTGCACGTGGACGTACACCCGGCCTTTACCCAAAGACTCGGCGCTCAGGGTGAAGCACCCAGCATTTTCAGATTCCATCCTAGATTCACGCGGCGTTAAACCCTGTGACTCGCCTTCTTTTGCCGCCGCAATTTGCGTGGAGTTGCTCACGTCAATACTCGCGCCCACGGCTTCCGCCGCGGCAACGCGGGCCGCGGTTGGATCAGTGACGGCGGCCGCATACATGGCATCGTTAACCGAGCCGGTGCCGCTCTCGGCCTCCTCCAGGGTATAGGCGAAGGTACCGTCCGTGCGCCCGCGGATACAAGGGTTGTGCAGCAGCGTATCGCGGCCGGTGGGGTCCGTGCCCGTGGCTGGATTGTCGCCGGCGTAGCTGTAGGACCAACCATCCTTGGGGTCGCGGCTCAAGAACCGGCCGGTGGCGGGGTCAGAGTAGCGGGCGCGAAGGTATTGCCGGCCAGCGGGGTCGGTCTGCTGGCCGGCGAACTGGAACTCCTCGTAGGCACTCCCCGTCCGGTCCACCAGGTTGCCGCGGCCGTCGTAGCTGTTGATGGTCTGATAGCCGCGCGGGTCGCTGCTACTCAGCAGGTTGTTGAGGCCGTCGTAGGTGTTCGTCGTCGTGTAGCCGAGCGCGTCCTTTCCGTGGACAAGACACGGAACGGGAGCAATGCGTTACGCGTTACGGTTCCGTGCCGGTTTGGCGTTGAGAAGGTCGTGACGCGTCCAGGGCCGCGCTGCCCGAAGCATGACAGCCTGCGCAGGAGCAGCGGCCACGACACCGTGGTGCCAAACCGTGGCCCTGCTCAGCGGCGTTGCTCGCGGTCGAAGGCATCCGGCGGAAGGTTGGTTCGGCGCACGGCGCCCGGCGGCTTCTGCGCCTTCGCCATGAAGTTCTTGAAGGCCGGATCGTGGCGGTAGCGTTGCAGCGAACGCAACGGAGTCTCGGCCGCCGCTTGCCCGGCGTGCGCGGCCGGCTCGGCACCGGTCGCGCCTGCACGATCCGACTCGGCAAGCGAGGGCTCAATCTCGGCGGGCTCCGGGGCAGGCGCCTCTTGCCCGATCGACGGAGGCGTGCCCGCGCCGGCAGCCGCCTGCTCACGCCGCCGCCTTCTGTTGCCGAACAGCCGTCCCAGCACGCTCATCGCCATCCCTCGTCCTGCCTATCGTAGCGGACACGGCGGCGTTGTGCGGCCCCGCCTGGCAGCGGCAGCACGCCCGACTGCGGTAGAATCGGGGGCGATACCCACGACGCCGCACGGCCGGCCGGCACGGCGCGGAAGCGAGGAACGATGGCAGACGCCGCTGGCGCCCAACCGGGTCCGGCACCGCAGAACGAGACGCCGCTGCTGGTCTCCGCGCGGCTGCGGCAGGCGGTAAACGCCGCCTCGGCCTCGATCGAGCTGCGCCAGGAGGACCATCTGCGCCTGCTCGAGGCGGTGGTCGCCACGGCCGCGCGCGTGATCGACGCCACCGCCGGCTCGCTGATGCTGGTGGACCGCACCGCCGGCGAGCTGGAGTTCAAGGTCGCGGTCGGGCCGGGCTCGCAGGAGATCAAGCAGTTCCGCGTGCCGCTGGGTGAGGGCGTGGCCGGCTTCACCGCCTCCACCGGCCAGGCGCTGGCGATCGCCGACACCTCCAAGGACGCGCGCTTCGCCCGCCAGATCGCCGAGGGCAGCGGCTACGTGCCCAGGAACCTGCTCTGCGTGCCGCTCATGCTCGGCGGCGACGTGATCGGCGTGATGGAGCTGCTGGACAAGGGCGGCGGCGCCACGCCCTTCACGCCTGCCGACACCGCCGTGCTCTCCTCCTTCGGCGAGCAGGCGGCGCTGGCGATCGACCTCTCGCTGCAAACGCAGTCGCTGGAACGGCTATTGGCCGGCCTGCTGCACGGCGAGGACGACGCCGAGCTGGCGGCGGAGATCCGCGCCGCCGTCGCTCAGGGGGAAGGCTCGCCGGGCCACTATCGCACGCTGGAGCTGGCGCGGCAGATCGCCGCGATCGCCGGCGCGGGCGAGCGGCAGGCGCGGCTCTGCTCCGCGATCCTGAACGCGGTGCTGGAATTCTCGCGCGGCACCGGCTCTGCCGAAGCCGGCCTGGCCGACGTGATGGCCGGCCTCGGCCCCGCCTTCGGGGCCGGAGGCGTGCGATGAGCGGCTTCCGGCCGGCCTGGTCTTCGCAGTTCGACCCGGAGCACCTGCCCCCCGTCTCCTGCGACCCGTTGCTCGACGGGTTTACGCCGGAGCAGGCCTGGGGCGGCAGCACCGGCAAGGGCGTGCGCGTCGCCGTGATCGACAGCGGCATCGAGAACACGCATCCCGACATCGGCGGCGCGGTGACAACCTTCTGCCAGCCCGACCGCGACGAGGCCGGCAACATCAGCTATTCGTTCGAGCCGCACGACGACGCCTTCGGTCACGGCACCGCCTGCGCGGCGATCATCCGCCGGCTTGCGCCGGAGGTGGAGCTGGTAAGCGTGCGTGTGCTGGGCGCGCGGCTCTCCGGCGCGGGCGTGGTCTTCGCCGCGGGGCTGCGCTGGGCGATCGAGCAGGGCGTGCAGGTCTGCAACCTCAGCCTGGGCACCACGGTCAAAGACTTCCGCGAGGCGCTGCACGAGCTGGCGGACATGGCCGCCTTCCGCAACGTGCTGCTGGTGGCGGCGGCGAACAACATGCCCGTGCCCAGCTTCCCCTCGATGTACGCCTCCGTGATCTCCGTAGCGGCCACGGAGGACCCGAACCCGGAGAACCTCCTCTACAACCCGACGCCGCCGGTGGACTTCGGCGCCCCGGGCATCAACGTGGACGTTGCCTGGCTGAGCGGCGGCCGTATGACGGTGATGGGCAACAGCTTCGCGGCGCCGCAGATCGCGGGGCTGGCAGCGCGCATTTTGGGCAAGCACCCCGGCCTGACACCGTGGCAGGTGAAAACGGTGCTCCGCGCCGTCTCGCGCAACGTGCGCGAGGCCCGTGCAGCCCGCGCGGACGCGGGGGAAGAGGACCAGAAAGCGGCGGGGTGACCCGGCTGCCGCGCTCCATGCCAGAGAGTCCCGAATCGAGGGAGTGCAAGCGTGTCCAGCCAGACTCCGCCAGGCGCGGGAGGCGACCGACGCTCGGCAAGCGAAGCCGCCGTGTCCGCGCCGGGCGATAGCGAGGCGCCGCTCGATCTGACGTTCGACATGCACACACGCCCGTTCGGTACGCACGCGCTGCATCCATACGCCGCGAAGTTTCCGCCGGCCCTCGCGCGCTGGGCGATCGAGCAGTTCACGGAGCCGGGCGGCTGGCTGCTCGATCCGCTCGCCGGCAGCGGCACCGCGCTGGTCGAAGCGCGGTTGCTTGGCCGCAATGCCATCGGCTCGGAGATCGATCCGCTGGCCCTGCTCATTAGCCGCGCGAAAGCAACGCCTCTGCCCCAGGCCCGCATCCTCATCGCTTGGGAAGCCGTCGTGCGCGCCTGGCAGCGCTGCCCGCCCGGCAGCGACACTGCGGCTGCGTGCGGCGTCTCGCTTCCCGACATCCCGAACCGCGACTACTGGTTTGATCCCGTAGTGCAGCACGACCTGGCGCACCTGCGCGATACCATCGGCGCAATTCGTGACCGAGCCGCACGCGACTTCCTGCTCACTGTTTACTCTTCGGTGATTATCGCGAAGGGGCCGTCCACGGTTGCCAACGCGCTCGACATCGCGCACTCGCGCGCCCACCATATCGTGCGCCAAAAGCCACCCGACGTCCGCGCTCGTTTCGAGGCGCGGTTTGCCCGGGCGCTACGCGGGCTGGCGGAGTTCCAAGAGGCGGCCCGGTCCGAAATGAGGAGCGTCGTGCTGGGCGCGGATGCGCGGGCTCTGCCGGTGCGAGGCCGTTTCGTGGACCTTGTCCTCACGAGCCCGCCGTACGTGACGGCCATCGAATATCCGCGCGCACATAAGTTCTCCGTCTGGTGGATCGGAGAGCTGCTCGGCGTCCCGGGACGCATCTATGAGTCGCTGCGCGAGCGGTATATCGGTACCGAGAACGTCCATCGCGCTGAGCGGGCGGCGCTGCGTGAGCGTGGGACAGGGCTGGCACTCATTGATCGTGTCGCCGCCGAACTCGATGCGATCAGCGAGATACGCGGCGGCCGCGCCCGGCGTTACTTCCAGGACATGCGGGCAACAATGGGCGAGATCCTGCGCGTGCTACGACCCGGCGGAGCAGCGGTGCTCGTGGTCGGCGATTCGCTGCTCGCCGGCGTCGCCGTGCCCACGGCGGCCTGTTTGGCGGAGATAGCCGGGTCGCTCGGGCATGAAGGGGATCGGCTTGTCCACCGAGACACCTATCTCCGCACCATTCGCGAACAAAATCGCCAGCTTCCGATCAAACGCGGGCGCAACGGCGAAGGTATGCGGATCGAGCGTGTGCTCGCGTTCGAGCGGCAGCCGGCGTCGCGAACCTTCGCTGTGCCGTCCGGGCTGACCGCGACCGACGTGCCTTAGCCAGGCGCAGGCCCTTCAATCGATCAGCCGTAGACGTGCCGGTGTCGGGTGAATCGATACCAAAAGCGGCTTCGTCAGGTGCGGGAAAGAGACGATCGCCTGCCCCGGGGCCAGGCCGGGCAGCCGTTGCCAGAGGCTGGCGTCGATGCCGCTGACCGTGCGCTGCAACGTGCTGACGACCTGTGGGTCGGTAATCTTGTGCAGAACGTAGGAGTTCACGAGCCCAAACACCTGCCGGGGCAGGTGCTGCGGCAGCTGCGTGACGAAGACGAGCCCGAGCCAGCGCTTGCGCCCGCGCTTCGCGATGGACGCGATCTGCTGGAAGAGGTTCGGCATCTTGTCGATGCGCTCGGCGCTCAGGAACTCGTGCGCCTCCTCTACGATGAGCAGCACGCGCGCCGGCTCGGCGACTCCGCCGCGTTCACGTTGTCGTTCCGCCGCCTGGTAGGCGCGCTCCTGTGCCTGCTGGATGCCGCGCATTAGGTCGGCGATGACGATGTTGGTCAGTACGGACATGCCGGAGTCGGAGAGATCGATCACCGACACCTGGCCCGGTCGAAGCAGATCGGGATAGCTGATTGGCGCACCCTCTCGCTCTTCGCGACGCGGTGCATCGAATACTTTCAAGTGCTGAAGACGCCACAAGCGCGATAGCAACACCCGCCATGAAATCGGACTTGCGGGCAGCTCCTTTGCGTGAACGCGGCCAGCGAGCACGTTCATGCCCTGATCGCTGCCGAGAAACGAGTTGAACGGCTCAAAACCCGACCGCTTCTCAACCGACGCCAGACAGGCTTCGGTCACGTCGATGAGAAGGGAGAGCGTCATGCGCGGATAGCCCCGCTCAAACTCATCAAGCCCGATCGCCTGCTGCTCTTCGTCTGCGTTGCCGCGCCGCGGATAGATCCCAAGATCGCGCATGATGAGCTTCGCGATCTCGTACGCGCGGAGGAAGCGCTCCTGCTGCGCCTCGGTCAGCTCAAGGATTTCGGCTACGGTGTACGGCGAGAGCCGAGCGAACTCCAGCGAGAACTCGTGCCGGTGCGGGTGGCGTGGGTTGGCGGTCTTGCGATCCACCAGGTGGTAGAGCGCCATCATCTCCGCGGGCACGCCCGCCGGCTCAAGGCCGCGGGACGCGAGGCCCGCCAGCATGCGCCGGTCGTCGGTCGGTTCGTACAGAAAGGTGTACTCGCCTTCCACATCCAGGATAACCACCGCCATGCCGGCGGCCTGCGCCCGCTGCACGAGGCGAGCCACCGTGGTGGACTTGCCGCCGCCCGTTGTCCCGAGAATCGCGGTATGGCGCGGCAGCACCTGCTTGTTCTTTGAAGGGACCGTGACTCGAAGATCGTTGTAGCCGCTGGCAAGCCCCAGCTCGATGTCGCCCTCGGACTTTAGGATGCGCGCCGCTTCGTCATCGTCGAGCACGAATGCCGGGCTGTTCGGCAACGGGCGCAGGCGCGGCGGCGAGAGCACGGATTGACCGATCTCGTCCGTCAGCTCTTCCCCCAGAAGCGTGACCTGTACGCGTCCGTGATAGGGCGGGTTGTACGGCGCACCGCGCACACTCGGCGTGACGATGACGCCCGAATCGCCACGCAGGATGTCCGGCTCCGCAAACGGGCCCGCGGAAACGACGCCGAGATAGCGCTTCTCGTCGCGGCTCATGATCCGCACCAGCGCCTGCGAAGGCGCCTGGTCGATCTTGTCTTGCGGGACCAGAATCGTCACGGTCCCGTCTTCGCTGGTCGGTAGGTCGAACATGGTAGAGCCAACCGCGCCCTCCCAGGCGGGATCCACCTGCCCATCACCGCCCGCATCGCGAATCTCGCTGGTCAGCCGATCGGCGAAGTCAGGGCCAGGTGTGGCGACCGCGGAAGGCTCCGCGCCGTTGTGGACGCGATCGTTGGCGCCGCGAGTTGGACCCGTCATCACATCACCCCTCTGCCATGCCGTTGAGAAGCAGGACTACCTCGCGCGGTAACGCCCGACGCGCTCGCTGGCCGCCATGTAGGGGCCGTCCGCACCGGCCTGCGCTGCCGAGACAGGGGCCGCCAGCGTGTCGGCGGTGAAGACGCGCCGGCAGACGCTGTCGGCGAGATCGATCAGCAGCGGGAATCCCCGGTGCTCTTGCAACATGCTGTCGGCGATGGCGATGTGCGCGGCCATGTGGGCGTGATCGACGTGCGCGTAGAACACCTGGGGCGGCGCGAACCGCCCCGCCCGGTAGACGCCCACGACGATCTTCGGCGTCACTTCATCGAGAAAACGGCCGATCCACTGGCTCGGGGTAAGGTGCTTGCCGTCCCACTCCCCGGCCATAGCCCCGTGGCTGCGGTAGTGCCCCTCTTCGGTAACCGAGCGGACGCGTTCGCGGATCGTGTCGACAATTGCATATTCCAGCGGGCGCAACGCCTGCCCGATGGTGAGCAGCATCCGCTCGCGCGGCTCGCTTGCCACGAAGACGAAGCGCTGATGTTCTTCGACCAGGCGACGGATGACGGTCGTACCGGCCACCATCAGGTCCATGTTGCCCGAGCCGGTGAGGATCTCATACGGAGCCGGGTTGCCGTGCCCCATGCGCCAGGCCGCGATCGACCGCTCAAGCAAGAGCGCCCGCTCCGCGTAGGCCATAATGCCCCGCTGCGCCAACTCGCTGAGCTTGTCCGAGGTCGCTTGCTGATTGAGCCCGCCACGTTGGTGCCGGCGGGAGAGCAGCTCGATGATATCGCCCGACAGGGTGCCGCCAGTGAGACGCAGATCGCGCCGGAAGAGGCGGTGCCCCCAGCTTCCCTGGTCGCCCCTGTAGGAGGCGAGGCTGACGCCAATCTGGTAGAGCGTCAGCGGAATCGTGTCGAACGCCCGGTAGGTGCCATCGCACGCCTCGACGCCGCCGCTGAATAGCAATCCGGTGTGGATACGCTCAAGCTGGGCCCGTTCGGCACAGTACACGCCTGCGCCCTCAGGTGCGCCGTGCTCCGGATCGCCGATGCGCGGAAAGATATCGCGGCGTATCTGGCGTGCGGCCGCGCTCTCCTGCGCGATGGCGGCTCGGACCTCGGCTTCGGCACGGTCGTGCAGACTGGCGAGATCGGTGCCTGCTGTCCAGTTGTGCAGATCCAGCACGTGGTGCAGGTCTTCGCCGAAGCCTTCCCTGAACGATGCGGGATCAACCTCGTCGACACCTCCAGCATCCGGTGCGATGGGGGCAGTGCTCCGCAGCATCTCTTCGCCCGCTTCAGCCATCACCGATCGCCTCCCGGATCGCGGCTATTCCTGTCCTATGCATCGGCAGTTGCCGCCTCACAGAACATTCCGGAGCCGGCCGCAGAAGTACGACGGCTCAAACGCCCCCGCGCAGGCGCGTCACCAGTCCGCCGGGCGCAGGAGGCGCGGGTGCGAGCAGCGCCGCATAGCGCGCCGCTGGCGCGGGAGGAAACCCGAAGGCCTCCTGCAGCAGGCGGGCGCCATGAAACCGCCATTCGCCGGCGGGAAATTGCGAGAGCAGCTTCTGCACGGCGGTGTGCGGCGCCAGCAGCTCGTAGGCGAGCAGATCGGCCTGATGCTCCGCGGTTGAAATCGCCGCACTGGCAGCGTGGCCGTCGGGCGTGCGCTCCATCAGGTGGACGTATGCTTCCAGCTCGACGCCACGCAAGACGCCGCCCACCCGCTCGTCAAACGTAGCCAAGCGTCGTCCATCGAGCACTTCGACCGCTTGCCGCCCCAGAACCTGCCGTGCTCGTTCCCGCGGCTCATCATAGTCTCGAAGGAAGTGCCCCAGCTCGTGGGCGAGCGAGAAGCGTTGCTCGTCTGGATCGTCGGTCGAGTCGATCAGGACGACGGCGCGATCGTCGTGCGCAACCGTACACGCACGCAATGGCCGGTCGCGCAGGCTGAGTCGACAAGGAAGACCGTAGCGCCGCGCCCAGTCGTCGATCTCTGCCGTCCGCAACCTGGGCAGGTACCACACCGAAACCGGCACCGCGAAGCCGACCGCGCATCGCAGCTCGCGGGGAAACGGCTCCTCGGCGCCTGCCAGCTTCCAGAAATGCTCGGCCGCCTCGATCACCCAGAGGGGGACGCTCAAGGCTGTTCCCCCTGTTCGCTGTCGTCCGCCTCGCCGCGCGTTCGATCGCGGGCTGCCAGCAACGTACCCTGCGCGGCGGGGGCGCCGCGCAGGGCCGCCAAGGCATCGCTGCGCCGCACCGCCTCGGCAAGCACGGCGCCGTCGGCGCCGAAGCGGGCGGCGATCTCCTCAATATCGCCGCGGAAGTGCGCCGGCTCAAGCCGCGGGCGCAGGCAGAGACGCAGGAGATTCAGATCGGCTCGCCGGCAGTGGAGCGCGGCGGCGAGGCCGTCGTCGTCAAGCGCTTCGCTGCGCGCATACTCGTCGAGCACCTGTCCGAGGAAGGCCGGGTCTGATGCTGTGCGGCGGGCCAGGATGTCCAGCACTTCAGCCATCTCCGACTCCGGCCCGGCGGATCCGGTGCTTCAACTTGTCCTTCATATTGTTGACCAACTCGGCCTGTTCACGCCGCGGCAGGTGGGTGATGCCCATGACCTCGGCGTACTCTGCGGTCCGGCGAACCTTGTCGCGGATCATCTCCATAACTCGGGCTTCCACGGGTGTCAGTCCATCCTCAAGCGACGGCGGCAATGGAGGCCGCGCCCCGGCGAGTGCCTCGGCCAGGGTCTCCTGGCGTTCAAGAAAACGTGCAGGATCGCCGAACTCGTTCACGCGGTGTTCCGGTGTTTCCTCCGAAAGTTCGACGGCGCGTAGCTGGTGACGCCGCTGCTTCGCTAGCTCGTTGAGCAGATCGCGCTTTGCCGACATGTACAGATACGGCTCGAGGTCCAGTCGGATCGGATCGTAGGCGGTCGGACGTTTGAGGTAGGAGATCAGTGTATCGCCGGCCGCGGTGGACCAGAGATGCTCGTCCACGTTTGGATAGCTTGCCCGCAACCTGCGAACCAGGTGATCGAAATACGCATCAGCGATGTCGGCGGATACCGTGCGCGAGCCGTCGAGCAGCCTCTGGTGGAGCGCCCGGGCCTCGTCGGCCGTGGGCAGAGATACGGCGATGGCGGCTTCCTCGTCCGTGCTCGCTTCCTCCCGCAAGTGACGCACTCGCCTGCCCGTCGGTTTTCATCGCCACGCGGGGCGCAAGGGAGAGAATGTCGCGCGATCCGCTGGCCGATTCGCGGCTTGCCGGCGAAGTAGCCATTACTATAGCGGAGACGGCGCACAGTGGGCGCAATTGATCGATTGAGGCTCGCGATGTCCGATCCTCTCACTGCCGACGCCGCGGGCGTGGCCGTCGTCGTCGTGATCTTCACGGTGCGACGCGAGGGGCTGGGCGTGCTGCTGATCAACCGCGCCGCCGAGCCCTTCGTCGGCCGCTGGGCCCTGCCCGGCGGCCTGCTGCTCCCCGGCGAGACGCTGCAGGCCGCGGCGGCGCGCCGGCTGGTGCGCGAGACCGGCGTCGCCGATGTCTACCTGGAGCAGCTCTTCACCTTCGACGCGGCGGATCAGAACGGCGGCCCGCGCGCCACCGTCGCCTACTTCGCGCTGGTAGACGAGGGCCAGGTGACCCTGGAGGAGCGCACCGCCTGGCGGCCGGCCTGGTTCGTGATCGCCGAGCTGCCCGAGCTGGCCTTCGCTAACAACGCGATCGTCGCCTACGCGCTGCAACGGCTGCAGGCGAAGCTCGGCTACAGCAACGTCGCCTGGGCGCTGGTGCCGGAGCGCTTCACGCTCACGCAGTTGCAGCGCGTCTACGAGGCGATCCTCGGCCGGCGGCTGGACAAGCGCAACTTCCGCAAGCGCGTGCTCTCACTTGGTTTCGTGGAAGAGACGGCACAGTTTCTGCGCAGCGGCGCCCACCGGCCGGCGCGGCTCTACCGCTTCTGCTCACGCGAGCGGGCGACCTTCTGACGTCGGGCGCGCGGCCCCCGTCCGCCGGTTCATCTCTCTGCCCCCAATAGCCGGGGAAGGGGCGATCGCTAAACGGATGAACGAGGCTGAAGGCGGGCGTAGATGCTCCCCTCGCCCAGGATTGGGAGAGGGGCCGGGGGTGAGGGCCGAACGGCCGCAGCGCAACCGTCGGTGACTTTCAGCGAGGGCCGGACGCGTCGCGGGCGAGCTCGCGCAACGTGTAGGCGAGGAGCTGGCGCATGCCGTCAACCCCTTCGACCGTGTAGTCCGAGGCCCGTTCCACCAACGGCGAGGAATCCGGGTGCAGCACGCAGACGGCGATGCCATCCACGCGGCCGCCGCGGCGCAGGTCGCGCACCGCCTCGAACGCCTCGACATCGGTCACGTCGTCGCCGGCGTAGATCAGCCCTTCCAGGCGGAAGCGGTTGACCAGCGAGCGCACCGACGTGCCCTTGTTCAGGCCCAGCCGCGGCCGCAGCTCGATCACCTTGACCCCTTCGAGCAGGTCGAAGTGCGCCGCCGAGCCGGAGGCGGCGATACCGCGCAGGATGTCGGCGCGCGCCTCGGCGGCGTCGCGCGTGAGGCGGTAGTGGATCGCGAGGCCGGTGCCCTTCTCTTCGAAGAGGATACCGTCGATGCGGCGCAGCGGCGCCAGCTCGACCATCGCCCGCTGGGCGAAGCGCACGTACGGCCGCACCGAGGCATCCAGTTCCTCGCGGCCGTCGATCCAGCTCGCCAGTCCGTGCGAGCCGACGTAGCTGAGGCTGTCCACGCCCAGCATGCGCCGCGCATCGACCAGCGTGCGGCCGGAGACGATCACGACCTGCACGCGCCGGCTCAACTCGCGCAACAACGTGCGAATGTCGGCGGGTACCACCGCTTCGAGCGGCGTGGCGGCCAGTGGGCTGATCGTGCCGTCGATGTCGAGGAAGAGGCCGAAGGGGCGGCGTGCCAGCAGGCCACGCAGCCGCGCGGCGTCCGCCGGTTCGGCTTCAGTGGACATTGGGGCCGTCAGGCGCCGCGCGTACGCGGGTCGAGCGCGTCGCGCAGGCCGTCGCCGATGAAGGTGAAGGAGAGCATCAGCAGGCCGATGGCCAGCGCCGGGAAGACCACGATCCAGGGGTTGACGCTGACCAGCGTGTAGCCGTCGTTCACCAGCCGGCCGAGGCTGGCCGTCGGCGGCGGCAGGCCGATGCCGATGAAGGTCAGCGCCGCCTCGGCGAAGATCGCGGCGGGAATCGCAAAGGTCAGCGCCACGATCACCGGCCCCAGGGTATTCGGCAGGATGTGCACGACGACGACGCGTAACTGTGAGGCGCCCAGCGTGCGCGCCGCGGTGACGAAATCGCTCTCGCGCAGGCTCAGCATCTGGGCGCGCACCAGCCGGGCGATGCCGGTCCAGGCGACGAGCGAGATCGCCACGATCACCTGCCAGCGGCCGCCGCCGAACGTCGCCTGGATGAGGATGATCAGCAGCAGGTCGGGAAAGGCGTAGGCGACGTCGGTGGCCCGCATGACGATGTTATCCGACCAGCGGCCGCCGAGCGCCGCCAGCGTGCCCACGCTCAGGCCGATGAACAGGTCGATCGCCGCCACCACGAAGCCCACGAGCAGCGACACCTGCAGGCCGACGAGCACGCGGCTCCAGTTGTCGTGGCCGAGCGGATCGGTGCCGAAGAAGTGCCGCAGGCTCGGCCCCTTGTTGATCTCGCTGTAGTTCTGGTACGAGTACGGCTCGTAGCGATCGAGGCTGATGCCGAAGGGCGTGTGGGCCAGCAGCGCGAGCACAATGAACAGCCCGACCACGGCCAGCCCGACGAGCGCGAGGCGGTTGCGCGACAGGCGGCGCACGGCGTCGAGCCAGAGGTTGCGCTGCTTGCCGTAGACCTCGCCGGCGCCGAACGCCGAGATCGCGGCTTGCGATGATGCTGTTGCCATCCTGCCGCCCCCGCCTAGCTGTAGCGAATGCGCGGATCCACGGCCGCGTACAGAACGTCGACGACGAGATTCGCCAGCACGATCACCAGCGCGTAGAAGAGCGTCGTGCCCATGATCACGCCGTAGTCGCGGTTGAACACGCTCTGCACAAACTCCCGGCCGATGCCGGGGATCGAGAAGACGAACTCGATGATGAACGAACCGGAGACCAGCGCGGCGAAGATCGGACCGAGCACGGTGAGCACCGGAATCAGCGAGTTGCGCACGATGTGGCGCAGATCCACGATGGGCTCGCTCAGACCCTTCGCCCGCGCCGTGCGCACGTAGTCCTGGCGGATCACTTCCAGCACCGACGAGCGGGTAATGCGCGAAATGTAGGACGCCGGCAAGAAGGCCAGCGACAGCACCGGCAGAACGGAGTTCTTCCAACTGCCGAAGCCGATCACGTTGAACCAGTGCAGTTTGACCACGAAGATGATAATCAAGAACATCGCGATGATGAAATTTGGAAAGCTTGCGCCGATGGTGGCGAAGAATACGGCGATATAGTCAAGTGGGCCATTCTGATTAAAGGCGGCGACCGTGCCGAGCGCGAGTCCGATCACGGTGGCGACCACGAAGGCGAGCACACCAAGCTCCGCCGTCTTCGTCAGCCCCTTCTTGATGATGTCCGACACCGGCCGGCCGCGCTGCGCGAAGGAGACGCCGAAATCGCCGCGAACGATGTTCTTCAGGTAGAGGCCGTACTGCTCGAACAGCGGCTTGTCGAGGTTGTACTTCTTGTTCAGGTTGGCCTGCACCGACGGCGGCAGCGGCCGGTCCTGCGACCAGGGTCCGCCGGGCACGTTGTGCATGAGCAAGAAGGTGATCGTGGCGACGAAGAAGAGCACCGGCACCAGCCAGAGCAAGCGACGCAACAAATACCCGGTCACTTCCTCGCCTCCCGCGCTGCCCGCTATCCCACTACAACATAAACGTGCGGCAACCTGCTGGTGGACGCCGCCGGCTCAAGCATAGGCGGAAGAGCCTGCCGGAAGCGTACTCCGCTTCCGGCAGGCCTTACTCCACCGTCTGGCGCCCGTTATTTGGCGATGTAGGTCGATTCGAACAGCTCGCTGCCGAACCAGCTCGAGTCGATGCCGGTGCCGACCATGCCCTTCACTTTCGGCTTGAACAGCTGCACCAGTTCGCCGTGGTACAGCCAGCCGCCGGCCGCATCCGTGAGCATGATCTTCTCCGCCGCGCTCCACAGCGGCGCCTGCTTCTTCGGGTCGATCTCGGCCAGCGCCGTCTTCACCGCGGCGTCGAACTGCGGGTTCGAGTAGCCGGGCTTGTTCAGCGAATCCCCGGTCGTCCACAGGCCGGGCAGCCAGTCGTCGGCGTTGGGGTAATCCTGCACCCAGCCACCGTAGAACAGGCTGAACTGCTTGTTGCTGTAGCGCGAGGAGCGCGTCTTGCTGTCGACCAGGTCGGCCTGAATCGTGATGTTCAGGTTGTCCTTGATCTGCTTCTGCAGGAAATCGAACAGCGTCTTGTTGATCGGCGTATCCGTCAGCAGCAGCTTCACGTCCGGGAAACCCTGGCCGTTGGGATAGCCCGCGTCGGCCAGCAACTGCTTCGCCGCGGCGGGGTCGAACTTCTGGATCTCTTCATTCGCCTTGTCGTAGCCGGGCAGCCCCGGCGGCAGCCAGGTGGCGGCCGGCGTGCCGATGCCGCCGTAGACGGCCTTGATCAGGTCGTCGCGGTTGACGGCCTTGGCGAAGGCCATGCGCACCTTGGCGTTGTCGAACGGCTTCTGCGTGTTGTTGAACTCCCAGCCGCGCGTCTCGGCCCGCGGCTCACGGTGGATCTGATCCTTGAGCGAGGCATCGTTCAGGATCTGCTGCGCCTGCTGCGAGGGCACGGACGCCACATCGATCTCGCCGTTCTTCCAGGCGTTCAGCGCCTGCACCGGGTCCTCGATCTCGCGCAGGGTGACCGTCTTGATGATCGGCTTCGGGTCCATCGTGTAGTTCGGGTTGGCGGCGAGGGTGATGTGGTCTTTCTCGGCGTTCTCTTTCAGCACGTAGGGGCCGTTGCCGACGATGTTCGCCGGATCCGTCCACTTGTCGCCGAACTTGTCGATCACCGACTTCTCGACCGGGTACATCGTCCACAGCGCCATGCGCGTGAGGAACGAGCCGCTGGGCTTGGTCAGCTTCAGCTCCAGCGTCGTGTCGTCGACGGCCTTCACGCCGATCGCATCACGCATCTGCTGCAGCTCGGCATCGGACGGCGTCTTGGGCTTGTCCTTGGTGCCCAGCGCTTCGTTGTAGGCCTCGGCGCCGACGATGTCGTAGAAGAAGCTGGCGTAGTTGCCGGCCAGCTTCGGGTCAAAAGCGCGCTGCACCGTGTAGGCCATGTCCTTGGCCGTCAGCGGATTGCCGTCGCTGAACTTCTGGCCGGGCTTCAGCTTGATCGTGTAGGTCATGCCGTCGGCCGAGATGCCGCCGTTGTCTTTGCTTGGCATCTGCGCCGCCAGCGCCGGTACAACGTTCGAGTCCTTGTCGAAGTAGAAGAGGCCGCGCGCCAGCAGGTGCTCGACGGCGATGTCCTGCTCGAACTCGGAGACCTGCCAGTCCAGCGTCTCCGGCACCGCGCCCAGGTTGATCGTGATCTTCTGCTGATCGTCCGGCGCCGCGTCGGCCGGCTTCGCGCTGGCGGCCGGCGCTGCCGGACTCGCGGCGTTGGCGGCAGCCGAGGGCTTCGCGGCCGCACTGGCCGCGGCGGCGGCAGGCGAGCCACCGGTGGGCGCCGCGGCCGCCGCGCTGGCAGAGGGCGCCGCTGCCGCCGCTGCCGCGCTGGCGGACGGCGCCGCGTTGGTCGCCTTGCTGGTCTTGTTGTTATTGCTGCTGCCGCAGGCGAGGCCGAGCGCGGCCACCGCTACCATGACGCCGGTGAGCAATACCGGCGATCGTTTCTCGCGGAGCATGAAGCACTTCCCTCCTGTTTGACGTCCACGGGCAGATCCCGCACCGATTGGCAGATAGAAAAGCATAGATTTGTGTTAGCCGCAACTCTCCTTTCGTGGCCAACGGCGCGCGGGGCCGCAGGGCGCCCGCCCGTCAGTTTTTCAGCAATCTTTCAGGTGGCACTTACCATACGCGCGCCGCCCAGCGTGAACAAGCCGCTTGCGGATGAGCGGCGGGCGCGGGAGTGGCCCTCACCCTCACCTCATCTGTGTGGCCCCTCTCCCTCTCCCAATCCTGGGCGAGGGAGAGGGGCGATCCTGGGGAGGAAGGTCCGAGGCGGGATCGGGTTAGCAAGCTCCTGCAGGGGCGCATGGCGTGCGCCTGTCCCGGCGGCGCCGCGCCACACCGCGGCCGGTTTGCCGGTGCCAGCACCGCCGTCCCCGCTCTCCCAGAACTGGGAGCGAGCAACGGCGGAGTGAGGGCTTGTCCCCGACGGCGCACAAAAGGGGCGGCGCGTCTCCGCACCGCCGCTTGAATTACCGGCTCATTCCCTTACGACGAGCGCACCGCTTCGCCTTGGACCACGCCCGGCTCGCCTTCGGCCTTCGCTGGATGCTCCGCCTGGAAGCTGAGCGCCCCGCCTGCGGCATCGACCGTGATCCGATCGCCGTCGCGGAAGTCGCCCTGCAAGACGCGCAACGCCAGCGGGTCGAGCACCAGCCGCTGCACCGTGCGCTTCAGCGGGCGGGCGCCGTACGTCGGGTCGAAGCCCTCACTGATCAGCAGTTGCTCCGCCGCCGGCGTGAAGCTGATGCCGATGTGCCGCTCCGCCAGGCGCCTGGCCACGCCGGCGAGCTGGATCGCGATGATCTTCGCCAGGTGCTCGCGGCTGAGGGCGTGAAAGACGATGATCTCATCCACGCGGTTCAAAAACTCCGGCCGGAACGCCGCCCGCAGCGCCTCCAGCACGCGCTCGCGCACGGCCGCGGTCACGTTGCCACCCGCCTCGGCGATGTAGGGGCTGCCGATGTTGCTGGTCATGATCACCACGGTGTTCTTGAAGTCCACGGTGCGGCCCTGGCCATCGGTCAGGCGGCCGTCGTCCAGCACCTGCAGCAGCACGTTGAAGACGTCGGGGTGCGCCTTCTCGATCTCGTCCAGCAGCACCACGCTGTAGGGCCGGCGCCGCACCGCCTCGGTGAGCTGGCCGCCCTCGTCATAGCCGACGTAGCCGGGCGGGGCGCCGACCAGGCGCGAGACCGTGTGCTTCTCCATGTACTCGGACATGTCGATGCGGATCATCGCGCTCTCGTCGTCGAAGAGGAACTCGGCCAGCGCCCGCGCCAGCTCGGTTTTGCCCACGCCGGTGGGGCCGAGGAAGATGAAGCTGCCCAGCGGCCGGTTCGGGTCCTGCAACCCGGCGCGCGAGCGGCGCACGGCGTTGGCCACGGCGGTGATCGCCTCGTCCTGGCCGATCACACGCAGGTGCAGCCGCTCTTCCATCTGCACGAGCTTCTGCAGCTCGCCTTCCATCAGCTTGCTCAGCGGGATGCCCGTCCAGCGGCTGACCACGGTGGCGATGTCCTCTTCGCCAACCTCTTCCTTGACCATGCGCAGGGCGCCGACCTCGGCTTCCTGGTGCGCGAGCTGGCGGCCCAGCTCGGGTAGCTCGCCGTACTCCAGCCGCGCCGCAGCCTCCCAGTCGGCCCGGCGTTTGGCGGCATCGATTTCAACCTGTAGCCGCTCGATGCGCTCTTTCAGACCGCGGATCGACTGCACGACCGCCTTCTCGCGCTGCCACTGGCTCTTGAGGGCGCTGCTCTGCTCCTTGAGGTCGGCCAGCTCCTTTTCGAGATTCACCAGCCGTTCTTTAGAAGCGGCGTCGTGCTCGCGCTTCAGCGCCTCGCGCTCGATCTCGAGCTGCATGATGCGCCGCTCGGTCTCGTCCAGCGCCTGCGGCATCGAGTCGATCTCCATGCGCAGGCGGCTGGCCGCCTCGTCGACGAGATCGATCGCCTTGTCCGGCAGGAAGCGGTCCGCGATGTAGCGGTGCGAGAGCACGGCCGCGGCGACCAGGGCGCTGTCCTTGATGCGTACGCCGTGGTGCACCTCGTAGCGCTCCTTGAGGCCCCGCAGGATGCTGATCGTGTCCTCCACCGTCGGCTCGCCCACCAGCACCGGCTGGAAGCGGCGCTCCAGCGCGGCATCCTTCTCGATGTGCTTGCGGTACTCGTCCAGCGTGGTGGCGCCGATGCAGTGCAGCTCGCCGCGGGCCAGCATCGGCTTGAGCAGGTTGCCGGCGTCCATCGCGCCTTCCGCCTTGCCGGCGCCGACGATGGTGTGCAGCTCGTCGATGAACAGGACGATCTGCCCCTGCGACTCCTGCACCTCCTTGAGCACCGCCTTGAGGCGCTCCTCGAACTCGCCGCGGAACTTGGCCCCGGCGATGAGGGCGCCCATGTCGAGGGCGACGATCTTCCGGTTCTTTAAGCCCTCCGGCACGTCGCCGCGCACGATGCGCTGGGCCAGTCCCTCGACGACGGCGGTCTTGCCGACACCGGGCTCGCCGATGAGCATGGGGTTGTTCTTGGTGCGGCGCGACAGCACCTGGATGACGCGCCGAATCTCCTCGTCGCGGCCGATG